>NZ_JBFAMX010000193.1:0-17490 GCF_040659615.1 Nonomuraea sp. NPDC049784 | reverse complement strand
CGAAGCTGGCCGAGCGGCTGACCTCCAGGCGGCCCACGCTCGCCCCGGCGCTGGGGGCGTGGCAGGTGAGCAGGCGGCCGCTCAAGTACGCGGGCCCCGCCCTGCTGCTGACCATGGCCATCGCGATCGGCATCGTGTCCATGGCCACCGCGGCCACCTGGCGGGCCTCGCAACTCGACCAGGCCCGCCACCAGGCCGGGGCCGACCTGCGGCTGTCGGGGCCGCCGGACGGGCCGGAGCTGGGGGCGCTCGGGCGCGGGACGGCGTTCACGGCGCTGCCGGGCGTCACGGCGTACTCGCCGGGCTTCCGCGGCCAGACCGAGGTGAGCGGGGAGAGCGCGCTGCTGCTCGGCGTGGACGCGACCAAGCTCGGCACGCTGTTCCACCTGCGTCCTGACCTGTCGCCGCAGCCGGTGGGCGAGATGTCACGCGCGCTGGTGGGAGAACAGGCAGGCAAGCTGGACATTCCAGGTCAGCCATCCACGATCACCCTCCGGGCCAAGGTCGACGCGGACCTGGCGGTGCGGCTGGTGCTCTCCGACGCGCTGGGCGTGTGGCGTGACCTGTCGCTCGGCGTGCTGCGGAAGGGCGAGAACCGGATCGACCTCGACCTCCGGACGCTGGCCGGGCACACCGGGAAGATCACGTACCCGCTGTCGCTGCGCGGCCTCGTCGCGACCTCACCGCAGGGCACCGCGAACCTGACCCTGACCGGCCTCAGCGCCGACGGCCGCGCGCTGACGGCCCCTCCGCTGTCCATGAAGGTGACGCGGAGCGCGGTGGCCGCCTTCGCACCGATGCCTGGGCCAGGCCCGCTGCCCGTGGTGCTCACCGCCGACCTGGCCGCCTCGCTCAAGCTGTCCGCCGGGCAGGCCGGGCCGGCCAGCATCGACCGCAGGGTGCTCCAGATCAAGGTGGTGGCCGTCGTGGAGAGCATGCCGACGACCACCGCGGGGCAGAAGGCCGTGCTCGCGGACTGGGGGACGCTGCAGGCGTACGAACTGGCCGCGGCGCAGCTGCCCAGGCCCGCCACCGAATGGTGGCTCGCGGCGGACGACACCTCGCCCGCGGTGAAGGCGCTCAAGGCCCGGCCCGAGTGGGACGTGACCGCGCTCGACCAGCGGCAGCTGGCGGCCGAGCTGCAGGACGACCCCCTGGCCAGCGGGCTGCAGGGGGCGCTGATGCTCGGGTTCGTGGCAGCGCTGGTGTTCGCGGCGCTCGGGTTCGTGGTGAACGCGGCCGTCGCGGCGCGGGAGCGCATGGGCGAGTTCGTGATCCTGCGGGCGCTCGGGGTGAGCTCGAGGCAGGTGTTCGGGCTGCTGGCGATCGAGCAGGCGTTCGTCATCGGGCTGTCGCTGGCCGCCGGCACCGGGCTCGCCGTGGTCGTCGGCGTGCTGGTGGTGCCGCACATCGTGCTGACCGGGCAGGCCGCGGCGGTCACTCCGGGCGTGGTGCTCGACATCCCGTGGGGCGCCACCGCGGGGATGCTGGTGCTGGTGGCAGCCGTGCTGTTCGCCATCGTGGCCGGGCTGGCCCGAAACCTGCGCGGGCGACGTGGACAGGGTGGGCAACTCGTGGAGGAACGGTGAGGATCGCCCTGCTCGCCCGCGTGCACCTGGGCACGCTGGCCGTGCTCTTCGTGCTGGCGCTGAGCGCCTGCCTGCTGGTCGCGGGCCTGCCCAGGGCGACGCAGGCGTCGTTCGATGAGGCGCTGCGCCGCTCACTGGGCGCCGCCCCCGCGTGGCAGGCCGACCTGACGGTGAGTGTGGAGTCGCGCTCGCCGGAGGAGGACCTGCACGAACGCGGCCAGTTCGACCTCCGCGACCGCCGCTGGCGCGAGATCCTGCCGGCGGCGCTGCGGCCGCTGGTGACCGCCGCCGGCCACATGAGCGCCAAGACCACCCTCACGCCTGTCACCGGGACCGGCGGCCAGACGTTCATCAACCTGGGCTGGCTCTCGGACGCGGACCAGCGCGTGGACTGGGTCCAGGGGCGGGCGCCCGGCAAGCCCTCCACCATGCGGTACGAGGGCGCGACGATCCCGGTGTTCGAGGTGGGCGTCGTGGAGGACGCCCTGCGCGAGATGGACCTCCGGGTGGGCCAGACGAAGATGCTCGGCGAGAACGACTACGTCGCCGTGAAGATCGTCGGCGCCTTCAAGGCCAGGAACCCCGGAGCTCGTTACTGGAGCCACAACCTCGACATCCTGCAGGTCACCAAGATCCAGCCGCCGGGCGCGCTGGACTTCGAGAAGCACATCACGACCCTCATCTCCGACGAGGGGCTGACCGCGCTCAGCGGCGAGGGGCGCAACCTGTCCTACAACTGGATCCTGCCGATCGACGCCCGAGGGGCGAGCGCGCTGGCCGCGCCCGACGTCGACGCGGCGGTCACCGAGTTCGCGCGGGTGGTCGCGCTGCAGTCCACGGGCAGCCCGTACCACGTGGACACCGGGCTGCCCAAGCTGCTCGGCGACTTCCTCGCCGCGCTGGCCACCGCGCAGACCGTGATGTACCTGGGGCTCGGCGGGCTGCTGGCGGTGGCGCTCGGCGTGATCGCGCTGACCGTGCTGCTGCTGACCGACCGCCTCGATCACACGCTGACCTTGGCCCGGGCGCGCGGCGGGTCGCTGCGGCAGGTGGCCGGGGCCGCGGCCGCGGTGACCGGGGCCGCGGCGATGCCCGCCGGTCTGGCCGGATATGGATTGTCCTACCTTGTGCCTGGCCCTGTGCTGCCGATCGTGCACCTGGGGCCGGCCGTCGTGGTCCTGGTGGCCGTCGGATTCGCCGCCGCCCAGGTGGCCCGCACACACCGGACCGCGTTGCACGAGCGCCGCGACGACGTGGCCGCCACGCGGATCTCGGCTCGCCGGGTCACGCTCGAGGTGCTGGTCGTGGCGCTCGCGCTGGCGGGGGCTTACCTGCTGCGGGCCCGCGGGCTGAGGGGAGGCGATCCGTTCCTGCTCCTGGTGCCGGTCGGGCTGACGCTGGCGGCCGCCTTGATCACCTTGCGCTGCTACCCGTACCCCTTGCGGCTGTTCGTACGGCTGGCCGCGCGCGGGCGGGCGGCCGTGCCGTTCCTGGGCCTGACCAGGGCGGCCAGGGCGCGCTCCGCCAGCGTACTGCCGGTACTGATCCTGCTGCCCGCGCTGGGCGTGTCGGTGTTCGCGGCGGTGATCTCCGACGGGATCGCGAGCACGCAGCGGCTGGCGTCCTGGCAGCAGGTGGGCGCGCCGATCAAGCTGACGTCGGACATCGAGATCCCCGCCGCCACGATCTCGAAGGTGCGCGGGCTGGCCGGGGTGGAGCAGGTGGTGATCGCGCAGACGGGGCGGGTACAGGTCGGTTACAGCGCCGAGCGGGCGGAGGCCATCGCGGTCGACGTGGCGCAGTGGCGCCGCATCCTGGACGGCGCTCCCGTGAGCCTGCCCGCTCTGTCCGATGGCGCGCTGGTCTCTCCCGAACTTCAGGGGCGGGGAACGTTCGAGATCGGCTGGCAGTCGCGGGTCAAGCTCGCGACGCGGGGCGTGATCGACTCGGTGCCCGGTTTCTACACCAAGGGGAAGTTCATCGTCGTGCCCCTGGGCGTGCTGACCCGGCCTGCCGTGAACACCTTGCTGATCAAGGGGGACGTGTCTCTCGATTCGCTGACGCGGCTGGTCCCGTCGGCGACCGTGGAGTCGCAGGAGCGGGCGTTGAGCGCCATCCGGGACGATCCGCTCACCCGTGCCGTGCGCTGGGCGCTGGTCGTGGTGACGGTGGCGCTGGGCTCGTACGCGCTGGTCGCGGTCGTGCTGTCCCTTGTCATCGGCGCCGCCGAGCGGGCGCGGGCGGTGTCGTTCCTGCGTACGCTCGGGCTGTCGGACCGTCAGGCGCAGCGGCTGACCGTGCTGGAGATCCTGCCCATGATCCTCGTCACCGCCCTGGTCGGGCTCGGCCTGGGCCTCTTCTTGCCGTTCGCGCTCGGGCCCGCCGTGGACCTGTCGTCGTACGCCGGTGACCTGCCCGTCGGCGACTACTCGCTCGATCTGCTCACACCTCTTGCGCTGGCGGCCGGGCTCGCCGCCGTCGCCGTGCTCGGCGCGTACGCGCACACCGCCATCAGCCGCCGCCGCAACCTCGGCGCCGTCCTGCGAGTGGGGGACCTCACATGAACCCGACCCTGTCCGAGCTGGAAGCCAGGGCCACCCGGGAGAAGGCCGCGTTCGGCGGCGACGCGCACATCGTGTGCGACAACCTGGTGCGCATCTACAAGACCGAGGGCGTCGAGGTCGTCGCCCTGCAGGGGCTCGACCTGGTGATCGACAAGGGCGAGCTGGTGGCCATCGTCGGCGCGTCGGGGTCGGGCAAGTCGACGCTGCTCAACGTGCTGTCCGGGCTGGACGTGCCGACGGCCGGGGTGGCGAGGGTGGCGGGGATGGACCTGCTGTCGATGAGCGCTCGCGACCGGCTGCGGTACCGGCGGTCCGTGGTGGGCTTCATCTGGCAGCAGACCGCGCGGAACCTGCTGCCGTACCTCTCCGCTCGCGAGAACGTCGAGCTGCCGATGAAGCTCGCCGGGCGGCGCGGGGGGCAGGCTCTCGAGCTGCTGGAGCTGCTCGGGGTCGGCTACTGCGCCAACCGCAAGATTCCCGAAATGTCGGGCGGCGAGCAGCAGCGGGTGGCCATCGCCGTGGCGCTCGCCAACTCCCCGCAGCTCATCCTGGCGGACGAGCCCACCGGCGAGCTGGACAGTGAGACGTCGGAGCAGGTCTTCGACGCGCTCCGTAAGGCCAACAGGGAGCTGGGGGTGACCGTGGTCGTCGTGACGCACGACCCGCTGGTGGCGGAGCAGGTGGACCGTACGGTGGGCATTCGCGACGGACGTACCAGCAGCGAGACGCTGCGGCGCGAGGGCGCCGAGGGGGAGATCGTCGCCGAGGAGTACGCGGTGCTGGACCGGGTGGGGCGGCTGCAGCTGCCTCGCGACTTCATGAACGCCCTCCAGATGGAGCGGCGAGTCCGCCTCGAGCTCGAATCCGACCACATCGGCGTGTGGCCCGCACGGGAGGAGTCCTCTGATGACTGATTCGCCCCTGGTCGTGGTGGAAGGGCTGCGCAAGGTCTACCGAAGCGGGCCCAAGGAGGTCGTGGCGCTGCGGGACGTGTCCTTCTCGGTGTTTCCCGGGGAGCTCGTCGCCGTGCGCGGGCGGTCGGGGTCCGGGAAGACGACCCTGCTCAACCAGATCGGCGGCCTGGACAGACCGGATGCCGGGCGGGTGGTGGTCGACGGGCACGAGGTCACCGCCATGTCCGAGGACGCCCTGCTGGCCTTGCGGCGGGACGTGGTGGGGTTCGTGTTCCAGTCGTTCGGGCTGATCCCGGTGCTGTCGGCGGCGGAGAACGTGGGGGTGCCGATGCGGCTGCTGCGGATGCCGGTGGTGGAGCGGGAGGCTCGCATCCGTCTGCTGCTGGCTCTGGTGGGGTTGGAGCAGCACGTCAACCAGCGGCCGTACGAACTGTCCGGGGGGCAGCGGCAGCGGGTGGCCATCGCCCGGTCGCTGGCGAACCGGCCCCGGCTCCTCGTCGCCGACGAGCCCACGGGGCAGCTGGACTCACAGACCGGGCGGCAGATCATGGAGCTGCTGCGGGCGGTCGTACGGAGTGAGGGGGTCACGGCCCTGGTGGCCACCCATGATCCCAGCCTGATGACGCTGGCCGACCGGGTGTTGGAGATCAGCGACGGCGTCGTACGGGAGGCGGCGCTCACCTGACGCCGCCGCTGCGCGACCTCCTGACTTCCCACCGCTCGGTTTCGCGGGAACGTGCCGACGGGAGGATCGCGGCGAGATTCGCGGCGGCGACCAGCACGCCTCCGGTCAGGGCCAGCGCCGTCACCCCGGTGACGCCGGCCAGCGGAGCCGCCACCGCCAGCCCGAACGGCCGCGACGCGAACGAGATGAGCTGGTCGAACGACCGCACCCGCCCCAGTGCGTTCTCCGGGATCTCATTGGCCACCACCGTCTCCCACAGCGGGCTGAGCAGCCCCAGCCCGAACATCGCCACGAAGTACGCGCCCGCCATCACCGCAGCCGGCGCGGTCACGGCCAGGGCCACCATGGGCAGCAGGTAGCACGCGGCGCCGGCCTGCACCACCATCAGCGGCCTGCGTATGGGCAGCCTAGGAGCGGCGAACACGCCGAGGACCAAGCCGACCGTGCCGCTCTGCACGATCAACGTCCAGCTCACCTCGCCCCCGAGCTCGCGCACGGCCGTCACCGGGCCGAGCGTCAGGAACAAGCCGGCCATGAAGTGCCACACGCCGTGCCCGAGAGTGCAGACCAGGAACCATCGGCGTGCCCTGACCTCGCGCCACCCCTCGGCCACGTCCCTGCGGAAGGAGGAGACGGTTTTGGCATGAGGCGCAGAGGGCGTGCGGATCCCGCCGAGGGTCAGCGCCGAGCAGGCGAACAGCGCCGCAGTGAGCGCGGCCGCCCAGCCGGGACCGGCGGCCAGCGTGACCGTCCCGGCCAGCGCCGGAGCGACGACCGCGGACAGGCTCGTCGCCACGCCGATACGGGCGTTCATCCGCAATCTGTCCTGGCCCGGCACCACCGCGACCACCAGCCTCGGCACGGCCGGGCTGCCGAACGCGATGGCGACCCCCGCCACGGCTGACAGCAGCGCCAGATCTAGGAGGCGGTTCACACCGAGCAGCAGCTCGGCGGCGATGGCGGCCTGCGACAGGCACCGGGTCAGGTCGGCGAGCAGCGCGACCCGTTCGGGCCGGATCCGGTCGGCCAGCACCCCGCCCACGGGGAGGAACAGCAGGAGCGGAACCATCTCGCTCGCCAGCACGATGCCCAGCGCCCCGCCGTCCCCGGTCGCCCGCAGGACCGCCAGGGTCAGGGTGGTGGGGATGAGCGCGGTGGCCAGCGCGGACAGGCATCGCCCGATCAGGAGTCGTGTGGTCACGAGTGCTTAAGATATTTCGCTGGCGAATGTTTCGTCAACAAAATACTTGCTGCCGTATGATCCGGGGCATGGAGGACTCGGTCGATCGCCACCTGGCCCGCTGGCGCGGCAAGGCCCCGTTCGACGAGCGGGTGGAGGCGATCGTGACGCGGCTGCAGGTCCTCGTGAAGCACCTGGCCCACACCAAGGAGGCGGCGCTGAGGGAGGTGGGGATGCAGGACTTCGAGTTCGAGACGCTGCACCGGCTGGTGGCGCGCGACGGCTCGGCGACGCCGTCCGAGCTGGCCACCGACCTCCTCCTGTCCCCGGCCGGGATGACGGGCCGGCTGGACACGCTGGAGCGGTCAGGGCTGGTACGGCGAGTGCGCAGCACGGAGGACCGCCGGCGGGTGGACGTCGAGCTCACCCCCAAGGGCCACGACCTCTGGATGGACGCGATGACGATCCGGGCGGAGGTGGAGGCCGACCTGGTGAACGCCCTCCCGCCCGCAGACCGGGCCATCCTGGACGGCCTGCTCAAGCAGCTCCTGGTGAAGACGGAAACCAGCCACTGACCTCAGCGGCGCCGCGCCGGTAATCCGATTGAGTGGCCCGGCCCACCGGTGGTAAACCAGTGGGGAATTTCCGCTGATCGGAGGGAACACGTGGGCCAATCACCCTTCCGGATCGAGGTGCCCGGCGACGTGCTGGACGACCTCCTGGCCCGCTTACGTGCCACCAGGTTCACCGATCGCACCGGCGCGAAGCCGTGGCAGGCCGGCGCCGACCCCACGTACCTGCGGGAACTCGTGGCGTACTGGGCGGAAGGGTTCGACTATCGCGGCCGGGAGGTCGAGCTCAACGCGCTGCCGCACTACCGGGAGCGGGGGATGCATTTCGTACGGATCCCCGGGGCGGGCCCCGCGCCCATGCCCATCCTCCTCTGCCACGGATGGCCGAGCAGCTTCCTGGAGATGCTCCCCCTGGCGGCACGCCTGGCCGACCCCGCCCGCCACGGCGGCGACCCGGCCGACGCGTTCGACGTGGTGATCCCGTCCATGCCGGGCTTCCTCTACTCCGACCTGCCGGCGGAGCCGCTCACGCGCGCCGCGATGGCACGTACGCTGCACACGCTGATGACCGAGACCCTGGGGTACGAGCGGTACGCCGCCTTCGGAGGCGACATCGGCGGAGCGGCCATCCAGTGGCTCGGCGCGCTCTATCCCGAGCAGGTGGCCGGGATCCACCTGATCCATCCGCCGTTCCCCGCCTCGCTGGAGGAGCCGCCGATGTCGGCGGAGGAGCAGGCGTTCGTGGCGGCGGAGGAGGCGTACGACGAGCTCGACGGCGGCTACAGCGCAATCATGGGAACACGACCCGACACCATCGCCGCCGCCCTGATCGACTCACCCGCCGGACTGGCTGCGTGGATAGTCGACAAATATCGGGACTGGAGCGACTGTCACGGCGACGTGGAGTCGCGCTTCGACCGCGACACTCTGCTCACGATCCTGACGCTGTATTGGGCGACCGGCTCGATCGGCACATCGTTCAGGCAGTACTACGACTGGGAGCACAACACCCCTCGCCCGCCGATCACGGTGCCGACGGCCATCACGCTCAGCCACGAACCGGTCATGTCCGGCATCCCTCGCTCGATCGCCGAGCGATCCTGCACCGACCTCCGCCACTGGAACGAACCCGGACGTGGCGGACACTTCCTGGCGCTGGAGGAGCCAGAGCTCATGCATGGGGAGTTGACGACCTTCTTCCGCCCCCTCCGCCACACGCACTGACCCCGTACCCAACGCCAGACCCCGTGCCCGAAGGCTGACCCCGTACCCAACGCCAGACCCCGGCGCCCACAACACGCAAGGGCCACCCACTACCGCCCTGTACGGCAGGCGACGATGACCTGCACTGCGTGCTCCAACGCGTAGGCCGGGTCCGCTCCCCCACCCTTGACCTGCTCATCCGCGCTGGCAACGGCCTGGATGGCCTTGGACAGTCCCTCGGGCCCCCACCCGTTCAGCTGCCGCTTGACCCGATCGACCTTCCACGGCGGCATGCCGACATGGCCGGCCAGCTGCCCGCCCCGAAGGTTGCGCGGCGCGCTGCCGACCTTGGCCAGCGACCGCAGCCCACCGGCCAGCGCACTCACCAGCAAGACGGGAGCGACCCCGGTGCCGAGAGCCCACCTCAACTGCTCCAGAGCGTCGGCCAAGCGCCCCTCGACAGCGGAGTCCGCCACGTTGAAGCCGGTCACCTCGGCCCGGCCCTTGTGGTAGCGAGCCACGGCGGCCGCGCCGATCGTCTTGTCCTCCGTGTCGAACACCAGCTGATTGCACGCCGCCGCCAGCTCCCGCAGGTCGTTGCCGACGGCGTCGAGCAACGCCTGAGCCGCGTCACCGGAAATGCCCCGCCCGGCCCGCTTGAACTCGCCCTTGATGAAGTCCAGCCGCTCCCCCGCCTTGGTGACCTTGTTGACCGTGATCACCTTGGCTCCGGCCTTCTTCACCCCGTCGACCAGCGCCTTCCCCTTCACCCCGCCCGGGTGCGCCAGAACGAGCACGGTGTCGTCGGACGGCTGCTTGGCGTAGGTGACGATCTCGGCGATGACATCCTTCGCCAGATCCTGCGCCGATCGGATCACCACCACGGACCGATCGCCGAAGAGCGACGGCGAAGTCAGCTGCGTCAGCTCCCCGACCCCGACCTTCCCACCCACGAGGTCATGCGTATCGGCCCCCGGATCAACGGACCGGGCCGCCGCGACGACACCACTCACCGCCCGCTCGGCCAGCAGCTCCTCATCGCCGAGGACCAGGGTCACAGGTGCTGGATCGGTTCCCGCCATGTCAGGCAGCATGCCATGCGCCACCGACAACCTGGTACTCGAAGATCAACGGGCCGGCTCCTGGGTGTTGTTCGCCTTGCCCGAGGCGCCCGGCCAGATGCTCGTCACGTATCACGCCCCGGCGGGGAGCGACACCCGCGAGCGGCTGGACCTGCTGGCCCACCTCATCACCTGATCTGACCTCACGGCCTAGGCACCCGCGCACCGGTGCGGGCGCCTGCTGCGCCATGCCCAAAATCCACGTAAAGGACAACATGAACCCCAAAACAGTGCTGGTGACGGGCGGCTCCGGCTTCCTCGCCACCCGCTGCATCGCCCAGGCCCTTCAGGCCGGATATCGCGTACGCACCTCAGTCCGTACCCCGGAACGGGAGGGCAGGATCCGCCAGGACATCGAGCGGGTAGGCGTACCGGCCGGAGACGTGCTGAGCTTCGTCACCGCCGATCTGACCTCGGACGACGGCTGGCCGCAGGCCGTCGCCGGCTGCGACTACGTCCTGCACGTCGCCTCGCCCTTCCCTCCGAGCCAGCCGGAGAACGAGGACGACCTGATCGCGCCCGCGCGGGAGGGGACCCTGCGCGTGCTGCGCGCCGCGAGAGACGCGCAGGTGCGCCGGGTAGTGATCACCTCCTCCTTCGCCGCCATCGGCTACGGCCATCCCGACACGGACCGCCCGTTCACCGAGGACGACTGGACGAACATCGACGGCGGCGTATCCCCGTACATCAAATCCAAGACCCTGGCGGAACGTGCCGCCTGGGACTTCATGGCCCGCGAGGGCGGACTCATGGAGCTGTCGGTGGTCAATCCCGTAGGCATCTTCGGCCCGGTGCTGGGCCCGGACCACGCCGCGTCAATCAACATGCTCAAAATGCTGATGAACGGCGACATGCCCGGCACCCCACGCCTCTCCTTCGCGGTCGTGGACGTACGCGACGCCGCCGACCTCCACCTGCGCGTGATGACGAGCCCGGACGCGGCCGGGCAGCGCTTCCTGGCATCCGCAGGGGACGCCCTGTCCGTGCACGACATCGCCCTGATCCTCCGCCGGCGCCTGGGCGAGGCCGCTCACCGGGTGCCCTCTGAGATCCTCCCGGACGAGGCGGTACGCCAGGCCGCCCGCACCAACCCCGCGATGCGCGAGACGGCCGACAACCTCGGCAAGGTCCGCCACCTCAATGGTCGGAGGGCACGAGGCTCTGGTTGGCCTAGGGACCGCGCGGAACCATGGCCATCTCTCCTTCCCGCTCCACGACGGCGAGATCGCCGGACTTGTCAGTCCGGTAGACACTGGCCCCGAGCCGGTGCAGGAGTGCCAGAGTGGACGGGGCCGGATGGCCGTAGTCGTTCTCGGCCCCCACACTGATCAACGCGGCCCGCGCGCCGACAGCCGACAGGAAGGCCGGGGACTGCCGGTTCGATCCGTGGTGCGGGGTCTTGAGGATGTCAGCCCGCACCGCAACCCGCCGCAGCAGCTCCTCCTGCGCCTCCGTCTCCAGGTCGCCGCACAGCAGGATCGAGCCGGACCGCCAGCGTACGTGGACGACCACGCTGGAGTTGTTGATCGCGCTGCCCTCACCCAGCCCGTTCGTCTCGCTCTGAGCGGGGTCGGGGGCGAGCACGGACAGCTCGGACGGGCCGAATCGCCAACGGGTCCCGGGCGAGGCCGTCCATTCCGGTATGTGGTGGTGTGCGAGTGTGGCCGAAATGTGCGCGCCGGCTCGGGCGGCGCTTGTCCGTTGCGGGCTGACGACCACGGCTCCGACGCGCCGGTTCCTGAGCACGCCCGGGAGGCCGTCCACGTGGTCGGCATGCGGGTGGGTGAGGATGAGCAGGGGTACGTCGTCAACGCCCAGCCTGCGCAGACACCGGTCCATGACGATCGGATCGGGTCCGGTGTCGACCACGACGCCTCGTCCCGGTCCCGCCGCCACCACAAGACCGTCCCCCTGGCCGACATCGCACATCACCATCAGCCAGCCCTTGGGCGGCCAAGAACCGGCTATGGGCCGGATCACCAGCACCGCCACCAATGCGGCACCGGCCGCCGTCAGCGCCACCGCCCTCCAGGCCCGCCGCCGGAGGATCGGGATCGCGACCGCCACCGCGACCAGGAGCAGCCCCAATCCGGGAAGCCCACCAGGCCACGGCACAGTGGCGAAAGGCAGGTTGACCGCCCAGCGGGCCACCGTGACGATCCATCCGACCGCGTAACCAGCCGGAATCACCAGAAGCCTGGCACCCTCGGGCCATATGGGCGCCACCAGAGCGGCGCCGAACCCGAGCAACGTCGCAGGCGCCACCGCCGGAGCCACGAGCAGGTTGGCGACCACCGCGACGGGGGTCAGTTGTCCCGACATCAGCACGAGAACGGGCGTCACCGCCACCTGGGCGGCCACCGGCACGGCAACAGCCTCGGCCATCCAACGCGGCAGTCGGCACGCCCACTTGGAACCGCCGTCATCCGATGACACATCACCCTCGCGCCCCAGCCGACCTTCCCCTTCCCGACGCTGGCTGCCTTCCGGACACCAACCACCTCCCCGACACTGGCCACCTCCCTGATGCTGGCCACCTTCTCGGCAGTGACCGTCTTCCAGGCACCGACCACCTTCCGGCCATTGGTCGGCTGTCGGGTACCGGCTGTCCTTTGCCGGGGCTGACAAGCGGTCGCGCCAGCGTGGGGCGAGGACGAGGATGCCTGCGGTGGCCGCGGCCGAGAGGGCGAAGCCGTACGAGCGGGCTAGCTCGGGAGCGAACAGCACCAGGAGGAGGACCGTGGCCGACAGGGCAGCCAGACCGTCCTTCGAGCGGCCGGTGCCCAGCGCGATGGCGGCGGCCAGGCCCATGAGGAGAGCGCGTAGGACGCTCGGGGATGGGCGGGCGACCACGGCGAACCCGAGCATCGCGATGGCGGCGAAGACAGCTCTCAGGGGCAGGGAGAGGCCGAGGAAGCGGGAGAGGGCGAGGGCGGCGCCTGCCACGATTGCGAGGTTTGCACCGCTTACGGCGTTCAAGTGGCTCAGGCCGGCCTCCTTGAGGTCGGATGCCACCTGAGGATCCATACGTGAGACATCACCGACGACCAAGCCCGGCAGAAGGCCTCGCTGGTCGGCGGGGAGGCCGTCGGCGGCGGCTCGCAGGCCCGACCTGAGGGTGCCCGCCGCTGTCTGGAGACCGGACGGGGGTGTCAGGACTCGGGGTGGACCTTGCACCAGGAGGATGGCTGCATCGAGGTCGCCGGGGTTCGGTTTGGCTAGGCGTCCGGTGACTTCGAGGTGCTGGCTGGGGAGAAAGGTGCTCCAGTCGTGTCCGGCGGCGAAGACGGTGATGGGGACGTTGACGGCCTGCCGGGTGCCGGCCGTTTGGATGAGCTCCAGGGTGGCTGGGGTCACGTAGCTCTCTTGGTGGAAATGGCCGCTTCTGTTTGCTCTCCGTTTGGGGTCGTCGGTTAGGGCGATCTGGGCCTTTATGGAGGCGTTCTTCTTGGCCAGGTCGGCTGCTGGTCCGGTGGTCAGAGCGTGGATTCGGAAGGCGACCGACGCCGAGGCCGCGGCGGCACAGATGAGCGTGGCAATGGTGATGTTGCGCCATGGAGCCAGGTGAGGTGGTCGCCTTGCCTTCCATGGGGGTGGTGGGCTCGTGTGCCGTTCGGTCCGGTCAAGCTGGTCGAGAGGTGCCGGCCAAGGTCGTCGCCACTTCCGCGAGCTTGGGGAGGGCGAGTCCCATGCGGGCCGGTCTGTGTCGGTGGGCGGCCGCGAGCTCTCACACACGTGCCGTGGGTCCCAGTACGCGATCCCTGGGAGCCACTGCCCGATGTAAGGGAGCCGGTAAGCCAGCCAAGCTGCCCAGTCCCCAAGTCTCGTTCGCCGGGTCACGGACTGGAGGCGCCACCGTACGGACCTGGCGTGCCAGGCTACGGCCGTCGCGGCCAGGACTGCGGAGATGGCGACGATCAGGCCTGTGCGGGCTGAGCAGCCGAGCAGGATCAGAGAACTGGTCCAGGCGGCCAGTGCGGGGACGATGAGGGGCCAGGCGTGCTCCCGCTGCCCGCTGTCCTGGTCGGTACGGGTTCCACTGTCCTGGTCGGCGCCGCTTCCGCTGCCCCGGGCGGTGCGGGTTGCGTCGTCCAGGGCCGTGCGGCGGGTTCCCTCGTCCTGGGCGGTGCGGGTTCCGCTGTCCAGGGCCGTGCGGCGGATTCCTTCGTCCTGGGCGGTGCGGGTTGCGCCGGTATTCCTGTCGTTCCCGTCGTCAGCCCAGCCGCCGTCGCGTGGAACGTTGATGCTGTCCAGGCTCGTACGTGCTGGGTGGGCGTCATGGGTGCGCGGGGTTGCCATGTCAGACACGGACCCTCGCTTTGACCTCGTCGAACTTTCGTGGGCCTATTCCACTCACCTCGCGTAGCTGCTCGACGGTGGTGAAGCCGCCGTGGGAGTCGCGGAACTCGGTGATGCGGGCTGCCAGGACCTCGCCCACGCCTGGAAGTTGTTCGAGTTGGTCGGTTGTGGCGGAGTTGAGGTCGAGGATGGCGGTGGCCGGGTCCGTGATGGGCGAGCCGGGGGTTGCCTGGCCGGCAGCGGCGCCTACGACTATCTGCTCGCCGTCGATGAGGCGTCTGGCGAGGTTGAGTGAGCCAGTGGAGGCGCCGCGTGACACACCTCCGGCTGCTGTCACGGCGTCCGTGACTCGGGAGCCTGAGGGGAGAATGTAGACGCCGGGCTTGCGGATCTTGCCGGTGACGTGGACGGTCACCTTGGCCAAGGCGGTCGGTGGCGGGGTTGTCTGTGCGGCCATCGGGGTGGGTACTGGCAAGGGCTCGGTGGAGGGCTGGGAGCGCCAGAGGAAGAAGGCCGCGACGGCCGCAGCGAGAGCACCCACGGCCAGAAGGACGCGAAGGCCGGGCTTGCCTGGGTCGAGGGCCGGGGCGTGGGCGGCGAGGGCTGCGCGGAATGCCTGGAAGGACGGTGGTACGGGGGCAGGCCCTTCGCTCTTTCGGTGAGGGCGGGCCGAGGCGTTTGGGCGCTGTTCGTAGCCTTCGTGGGGTGTGGGTGCGTCATCCCTCCCGTGTCTTACAGGGGATGTGGTCGCGGCGGCGTGGTCCCAACGGCTTGCCTCTTGAGGCCGCCCAGCCTCGCGGCTTCTCTCCTGAGGTGCGCTTGAGAGCCATTCAGCCTGGTGGCCTCTCTGCTCAGGGCTGGATGAGGGCCACCCCACCTCGCCGCTTTCCTCCCGAGGGGTGGGTGAGGGCCACCCCGCCTGGCGGCTTCTGCCCCGAGGCTTGGGTGAAACGTCGTGGCTTTTCGCCCGAGTCTCCGCCGGCTCACTCGCGCCACCAGCGAGCCGGCCGAGAGGGTGGCGGGAGCGGCGGGAAGGCGCGGTGATCGACCGTAGCCGGGACTCGGCTATGGTCCGCTCTGCCGTGGGGTCGGGGGTTCGCACGGCAGAGAACGTAGGTCCGCAGCAGCGATCGCCGCAGTTCCGAACCGCGTTCTGGGGATGGGGCGGGAGATGAGCGAGGGCGCTGTGGACAACGAGACAGGGATGGTCGAACGCTGGGAATCTCACCCGGGCGCCCGCCGGGCTTCGAAGGGCCGAAGGGTGATCATGCCGGTGACGAGCAGCAGTGTTGGTCGGTTGATTTGGACAGCGCTCAGGGTCGGCGTGGCCAGAAATGTCGGTGAGAAGTAACAGCACTCGGCGGCGGTACGTGGTGGCGCGGGCGATACTGATCAGCCGGTCCGCAGGGCGAGACCATTTGCCGGTTCAACGCCTTCGGGCCAGGGTGACGCCGTCACGGACGGGCAGCATCACGCAATCCAGCCGGTCGTCATGGGCGATGGCCTCGTTCACATGACGCATCGACTGATGGTCCTCCGCCCGGAAGGCCGGGTCGAGCACTCTGCCGCCGAGGAACACATTGTCGAGGACGAGCAGGCCGCCGGAGTGGAGCCGCGGGACGATCTCCTCGTAGTAGGCAGGGTAGTTGGCCTTGTCCGCGTCGATGAAGGCGAAGTCGAAGGCTCGACGCGATTTGGTGCTGAAGGCCCGTACGCGAGCCTGAACCTCACGCGCTAAAGGGCGCGCGACGTGACCGTGAGGCCGAGCATGCCGGGGCCCACGTGGGCGCCGATCACCGCCCCGACCTCCATCACCCGCAGTTCCACCAGATCGGCCAGTCGCTTCGGCAGGCGCTCTGCCAGCGCCTCGGCCCGTTCCCTCGCTCCCAAGTGCTGTACGGCGACCTCCACGGGCCCCTCGCCCGCCGCATGGACGGCCAGGTGCTCCAGGCGGGCGATGGCGCGTGACGACGTGCGGACCTTCTCCAGGAGTGAGATGTGGCCGTCCACGATGTGGAGTAATGGCTTGATCATGAGGGCCGAGCCGACGAGAGAGGCGGCCGTGCCGATGCGGCCGCTGCGCCGCAGGTATTCGAGGGTGTCGACGTAGAAGAACGTCTGAGTGGTTTCCATGCAGCGTCGGACGGCTGAGGTCACCGCCTCCAGGGAGGCGCCGCTCGCGGCGGCGCGGGCGGCGGCCAGGACCGGGTAGCCGAGGCCCATGGCGATCGAGCGGCTGTCGATCACTTCCACTGGTACGGGTGCCCGGTCGGCGGCCGCCTGGGCGGACTCGACGGTGCCGGAGAGCTCGCGGGAGAGGTGGACGGAAACGATGCCGGTCGCGCCTGCGGCCGCCAGGGAGGAGTAGCAGGAGGCGAAGCTTTCCGGAGAAGGGCGGGAGGTGCTGGTGGAGGCGAGGTCGCCGATGAAGGGGCTTGAGCCGCGGGAGCCGCCGCCCGGAGGCTCGACCCGGCCCGAGGAACGGACCTGATCCGAAGGCTCGACCCGGCCCGAGGAGTCAGCCCCACCGAAGGACTCAGCCCAGCCTGAGGGACGCTCGTGGGATGGAGCGCCGCCCACACGGAACGAGGGCTCGTCGTACGACACACCCCCAGCGATCACCTGTACCGGCACGACCGTGACCCCCGGCACGGGCGGCAGGTAGGCCGTCGAATCCGTGACGATGGCGACCAAGGGCGGCATAACCCGAGACCAGCTACTGAACGGGCGTCCCACCCCGCCACACCCGCCGCGGCTTCAGGCCGAAGGACCAGGCGAAGGCGCCCTCGTGGTCGGCGTCCCACTGCACAATGTCCGCGAGCCTGCCGGGAGCCAGGACGCCGCGGTCGGGAGCGCCCAGGACGGTGGCGCCGCCGAGGGTGGCCGCGCGCAGGGCGTCGTTGACGCTCATCCCGAACGCCGACACCGCCATGGCGATGACGAGGGACATCGAGGTGATGCCGCAGTAGCCGGGGTTGTGGTCGCTGCCGAGGGCGATCTGGACGCCGTGCTTGATCATCTGGCGGACGGGCGGGAGATGGCCGCGCTGGAGGGCGGTGGCCGGGCAGACGACGGCGGGCACGCCGTAGCGGGACATGATCGCGATGTCCTCGTCGGACATGTGGTGCAGCCCGTCGGCGGAGGCGCAGCCGAGCTCGGCGGCCAGCTGGACGGCGCCGCGGCGGCTGAAGATGCCGGCGTGGATGCGCGGCAGCAGCCCGACGTTGCGGCCCGAGGCGAGCACCCAGCGGGACTCTTCAGTGGTGAAGTGGCCCTCGTCGCAGTAGACGTCGACGCTGTCGGCGCCCCCGGCCACAGGGGTGCGCCGGGATGCCTCCCGCGCCAGTCGGCGATGAAAGCCTC
>NZ_JBFAMX010000192.1:0-17512 GCF_040659615.1 Nonomuraea sp. NPDC049784 | reverse complement strand
TCGTAGCGGGCCAGCGTCCGCCGCCGATCCGCGAGCTGGATGTACAGCGCCTCCGCCATGCGGCCGGGCAGGTCCGACAGCTCGAACCCGTCGCTCTCGTACGCCGGGGCCAACGCCTGCATCTCCAGCTCCGTGAGCCGCGCCAACGTGAGCTCCAGCAGGGCGGCGCGGGTGCGGGCCAGGTTGGACGTGGAGCCGGGCGGCAGGCCGGCGGCCTCGTCGACGGCCCGGTGGGTGAGGCCGCGCATGCCCCGTTCGGCGAGCAGGGTGATAGCCGTGTCCGCGACGGTCTCTGAGCGCTTCACGGGACCCGATACTACAGCGGTAGTTCGGCCAAACTACGGACGTAGTATGGTGGGACTACAGGCGTAGTGAGAGGGAGGGCCACGAGATGCCCAGGGCTGTAGTGATCGGCGGCGGTATCGGCGGGCTGACCAGCGGGGTAGCCCTGCGCCGCAAGGGATGGGACGTGACCGTGCTGGAGCGGGCCGCCAAGATCGAGCCCGTCGGCTCCGGACTGGCCATCGCCGCCAACGCGCTCAAGGCGCTCGACACGGTCGACCTGGGCGATCCCATACGCAAGCTCTCGAGGCTGCAAGGGCAGACGGGTCTGCGACGGCAGGACGGACGGTGGCTCATGCACACCACGACCCAGAACGCGGAGGCCCGCTACGGGGATTCGGTAGTGGTCACGTTACGGGCGACGTTGATGGACGTGCTCGTGGAGGCACTGGGAGCCGACCGGTTGCGGCTGGGCACCATGGTCTCCGGAGTGGATGCGGCGCGCGGCGTGGTGCGTACCGACGACGGCGAGCTGGAGGCCGACCTGATCGTGGCCGCCGACGGCATCCATTCGAAGACCCGGCAGGCGCTTTTCCCGGAGCATCCCGGTCCGGCGTACGCAGGGGTGACGGCCTGGCGCGGACTAATACCGCGGGGCGATCTGAAGATCCAGAGCTCGGAGACCTGGGGCAAGGGGCTCGTGTTCGGGATCAGTGCGCTGGCCGACGACATGGTGTACGTGTACGCGACCGACGTGCTGCCCGCGGGGACGGTGCTGGGAGACGAGCTGGAAGAACTCGTTCGGAGGTTCGGGGCCTGGCACGAGCCGATTCCCGCCCTGCTGCGGGCGGCCGATCCAGCGAAGATCATCCGGAACGACATCCACCACCTCAGCACGCCGCTGCCCGCGTACCACAAGGGGAAGGTGGCGCTGGTGGGCGACGCCGCCCACGCGATGGCCCCTAATCTGGGCCAGGGCGCCTGCCAGGCGATCGAGGACGCGATCACGCTCGCCCACTTCGCCGGTGGCGACCTCGCCGCCTACACCGCCGCCCGCCTGGAACGCACCACGAAAGTGGTGCGACGGTCGATGTCCATGTCCAGGATGACCCAGATCCGCAACCCGGCGGCGGTGTGGTTGCGGGACACCGCGCTGTCGCTGGCGACCCGGCTGAACTCGGACCTGATGTTGCGGTCCATGGATGACGTGCTGGGCTGGCGCCCGCCGACGACGTCCGGGAGCCGGGGCTCAGGGGCGTCCACTCACGGGTGAGGGGATGGCCGGCGAGCAGACGATTCGCTGAGGGCACGTGCGCCGGCGAGCCGCCAAGGTCACCGCCGCACCGGCCACGGACCGAACACCGCACGGACGGAGCACCTCACGGACGGAGCGCCCACGGGCTGAGTGCTGCGGGCGCTGCCGGAGCGTGCCGACCACCACACGACTTCCCAAGCTCTGTGACCGGTGCGACGGCGCTGATGGCCGGATCGGCGAACGCGTGCCCGCCGACCAGTTCCCCGGCCTGCCCGGCGGCGGTCAGGAACTCCTCATGGTGGAATTCCTCGTCGGCGCGGGCCGCGGCATCCAGGTAGAGGTTCAGCAGGAACTTCTACGCTCGCTCAGTCCTCGGGCGTGCCCGCGAAGACCACCGGGCGCACCTCGATGCCGAGGCCTTCCACGCCGGCGTCGGGGATCATCGCGGCCAGCTCCAGGGCGCGCTCTCTGCTGTCGCATTCGACCAGGTAGTAGCCGCCGAGGTACTCCTTGGCCTCGAGATACGGCCCATCGGTGACCGCCGGAACGCCACCCCGGACCCGGACCACGGCGCTCTTCGACGGGTCGTCCAGCGCGGTGGTGCCGATCATCTCCCCGGACTTCTTGATGGTCTCCATGAACGCGCCGTGGCCGCTCATCACCTCGTTGCGCTCCTCCTCGGTCAGCGCGTCCCAGATATGCGGGTTCATGTGCATGATCAACAGGAATTTCACGTCGTCTCCCTCGATGGTCGGGCGGCGCACCCGGTGGCGCCGTTCGGCAATGAGTCGGAGCCGATGCCGCGTTCTTGACATCCTTCTGGAGCCCGGCCGCGAAAGAGTGGCGGCTGTTTCCGAAGGGCGCCTCACCTGGGCGCGCCGTGCCCCACTACTGAAGGATATGCATGAGCCTTCCGCGCATCGATGTCAGCCTGCCGCACTTCGGGCCGTACGCCGGCCCGGACGCCGTCGTCACCGTGGCCCAGGCGACCGAACGCCTCGGATTCCACGCCGTGTCCGCCGGCGAACGACTGCTCCTGCCGACGCCGTAGTACCGTCGCAGCGCCCGAGGCTCGCTGATGACAACCGCATACCGCCTGGATCACGGTCGGAACGGTGTGCCGGTGCTGGTGGAGGAGCAGGTGAGCCGAAGTGCGCTCGGGACGAGGGGACGAGCGCCGGGGGTGAGGCTGGGAAGTCAGCTGGCCTCGGAGGTCGCCGAGACCGGGCGTGGCGCCGGCTTGGCCTCCACCGGGGCCGGGCGGGAGTGGTCGGGGGCGAGGCGGCCGAGGGTGATCGTGCCGCCGATGGTGAGCGCGCTCGCCAGGATGGCGGGGATCGCGGTGGAAGGACTGGTCGGCAGAGGTTCGCCGAGGAGGATCGCGCCGGCGAGGACCGAGGTGATGGGGTCGATGACCTGCACGCCGGCGTAGGCGATGCCGAAGTACCCCACCGCGTACGAGCGCTGCAACAGCACCACCGCGCAGACCAGCAGCACGGGCACGGCGACCGTGAACCAGTGCAGCAACCGCCCCCAGTCGCCCTGCATGCCGCCGCCGACCACCCGTACGAACGTGGACACGCTCGCCGTCACCGCACCCGCGCCGACCGCCAGCAGCAACGCCCGGCTCGGGCCGCGGACGCGGGTCGCGGCCAGCTGGGTGACCAGGACGATGAGCCCGATCACGGCCAGGAAGCCGAGCGCGGCGCCGTCGCTCAACCTGGGCGTCACGTTGTGCTGCGGGACCAGGAGCATGAGCCAGAGCAGGCCGACGGCCACCGCGATGGACCCGAGGATCTCCCCCTTGTACGGCTTGCGCCCGTACATGAACGCGGCCAGCGGCACGGCGAACACCAGCGTGGCGACACTGATCGGCTGGACGGCCACCAGCGGGGCGAGGCTGAGCGCCACGGCGTGCAGGCAGGCGCCCGTGAAGCCGATGACCCCGCCGATCCACCAGCGAGGACGTCTGACCAGCTTCAGGGAGGCGCCCTCGGCCACGGCTTCGTACTGTTGCAGTGCCGCGCCGAGCGCGTATCCCAGCGCTCCCACCAGGGCGACTACCAGGCCCGCCCAGGTCATCGTCGCCCGCGCCGGGGCATGGATCCTTCCAAGAGCATTGCTCTAGCTTATGGGCCAAGCGAAGTGGGCGAATCATACTTTCGGTGGATCATCCCACCGAAAGACGTTCCTGACCGGGACCTACATGTGGCCTCTTGTTCCATATGGCTGCCCGGACGGGATGCCGAGGCGGCGACCGCTGCGGACGGCGGTCGCCGCACTCCTCGGCCAAGGGTCAGGACCGCTCGGGACAGACGCAGAACAGGTGGCCGTCCGGGTCCTGCAGGACGATCCAGCCGACGCCCTCCTCCGTGATCCCCGGCTGGAACTCCGGTTTCGTGGCCCCCAGCGCGATGTACTCCTCCACCGCCTTCTCCACGTCCGGCACCCTGAAGTCCAGGTGGAACTGCTTGTCCGGGCTCGGCCACGTCACCGGCTTGCGATCGGGAACCCGGCCGAAGTAAATGCTCCTCGTCCCATCCCCGATGGCCGCGTACTCGTCCTCCGAGTACTGGATCTCCCACCCGGTGATCTCGTGGTAGAACTCGGCCAGCTTCTTCGGCTCCGCGCAGTCGATGGTGACCGCCAGGAGTTTCGCCTTCATTGTCATGAGTCCAGCCTTCCAGCCGTACCTGCCATCCTCTGTCAGGTACGGGATGCGGACTATCCGCGCCGGGTGGCTGTCTTGACGCGCTTGAGAATCCGGTCCCACTCCGTGCCGAACGGGTTGTCCTGCACCAGGTACGTCCACGTCGCCGTCGGCCGCTTCAGATTGGGCTCGGGCGCCTCGAAGGACTCCAGCGAGCGCCGCTCCACCTCGGCCAGCAGCGACTTGTACTCCGCCACCGCCTCCCGGTGGAACTCGTCGACCGGGCTCATCCGGCCCAGCGCGCGCAGGTGGATGCCCTCGCGGAGGTCCGTCAGGAACGCCAGGTGCTCGGTCCAGCAGCGGTCGATGGCGTGCAGGACGATCTGGCGGGCCGTCTCGTCCCTGGCGTCCTCCGGCAGGGACTCCCAGCGTTCGGGGTCGGCCGTGGACAAGGCCTTGGAGGCGGCGTCGCCGTGCAGGACCTTGTCGCGCCACTCCAGGATGAGCTCCCGCTGGTGCTCCAGGAGGCGGGTGTAGCGCCAGGTGTTGCGGTGGATCTCCAGGTTGACACCCTCGGCGACGCGCTGGGCGTGGCCCACGAGGTACGCGCCGCGCCGGTGGCGGACGATGCCGTCCGCGTCGGCGGCGGGCGGGCGCTCGTCGGGGACGAACTGGGTGATCAGGTCGTCCTGCGTGCTGACGAAGAAGACCGAGCCGCCGGGGTCGCCCTGGCGGCCGGCGCGGCCGCGGAGCTGGTCGTCGAGGCGGCTGCTGGCGTGGCGGCCCGAGCCGATCACGTACAGGCCGCCCAGCTCGGCGACGCCCTCCCCCAGGCGGATGTCGGTGCCGCGCCCGGCCATCTGGGTGGAGACGGTGATGGCGTCGCGCTCGCCGGCCTTGGCGATGATCGCGGCCTCTTCGGCGTCGTTCTTGGCGTTGAGGACGACCGGCTCCATGCCGCGGCGCTGGAGCAGCTTGGCGAGGTTCTCCGACTCGGCGACGTCGAGCGTGCCGATGAGGATGGGCCGGCCGGTGGCGTGGGCCTCCTGGATCTCCTCGACCAGCGCGGCGTCCTTGTCGGGGACGGTCGGATAGATGCGGTCCGGTTCGTCCTCGCGCACGCACGGGCGGTTGGGCGGGATGACCGCGACCTTGAGACCGTAGAACTCGCCGAGCTGCTCGCTGACGGCCACGGCCGTGCCGGTCATGCCGCAGATCTCCGGATAGCGGCGGATCAGGCCCTGCACGGTGATCGAGTCGAGGATCTCGCCCTTCTCGCTCGGCGGCAGCGCCTCCTTGGCCTCCACGGCCGCCTGGAGGCCGTCGGGCCAGCGTTGGAGCAGCGCCACCCGGCCGCGCGAGGGATTGATCAGCTGGACCTTGCCGTCGCGCACGATGTAGTCGACGTCGCGGGCGAGCAGCGCGTGGGCGTGCAGAGCCAGGTTGAGCTCGATGAGCGTCCCCGGCTCGTGCTCGTCGTAGAGCTCTACGCCGAGGAGGTTCTCGACGCTGTCGGCGCCCTTGGGGGTGAGGTAGACGTTGCGGGCCTGCTCGTCGATCTCGTAGTGGTAGCCGCGTACGAGCTGCCTGACCAGCGCCGCCATCTCCGGCACCGCGTTGCCCGGATCGGTCGACCCGGCCATCACGAGCGGCACGCGGGCCTCGTCGACCAGCACGGAGTCGGCCTCGTCGACCAGCGCCACCTCGGGCGCGGGCACGATGATCTCGCCGGGGCCGGTACGGAGCCGGTCGCGCAGCACGTCGAACCCGATCTCGCTGACGGGCCCGTACGTGACGTCCTTGGCGTACGCCTCGCGCCGCTCGTCCGGCGAGGAGTTCTGCCCGATCCAGCCCACGCTGACGCCGAGCGCCTCGTAGAACGGCCCCATCCACTCGGCGTCGCGCTTGGCCAGATAGTCGTTCACCGAGATCACGTGGACGTGCTTGCCCTGCAACGCGTAGCCGGCCGCGGCCATGGCGCCGGAGAGCGTCTTGCCCTCTCCGGTGGCCATCTCGGCGACCTTCCCGTCGAGGAGGGCAAGCGTTCCGAGCAACTGCACGTCGTACGGCCGCAGCCCCAGCGTCCTGTCGGCGGCCTCGCGTGCGACGGCGCAGAACTCGGCCAGATCGTCCATCGTGGGCTCGGGCAGCTCATCGAGCTCGCGCAACCGCTCCGCACGATCGTTCGCCACCTTGACGATCTTGAGATAAGGGGTCAGGGGCACCCCGCCTGGACGATCCAGGAGGTTCCTGAGAATTCCCTTTATTGAGGCCACAGTTCCTCCAACGCACGCTTCGCCGACACCGTTCCCTCTTTCAAGGGAGGGGAGCGGAGCGACGATACGACACGCGTCGCCGTACCGGACCTTAACTCATCCGGCGCGCTGTGCCGTCACATCGCTCGCGCCCGAGTCACCCGGATTCAGCGCGTACGGCGAGAACTGCGACGGCCGCCAGCAGCAGCCCGCACCCCGACCAGGCGAGAGGTGTGAGCTGCTCGCCGAACAGCACCACGCCGAGCAGCGCCGCGCCCACGGCCTCGCCGAGCGAGATGATCGACACCGTGGTCGCGCGGAGTGCGGTGAGCGCGCTGAAGAACAGGCCGTAGGCGAGGGCGGTCGGCACCGCGCCCAGGTAGAGCAGCAGTGACACCGACGCCGCGCTCACGTCCGGCACCACCCCTTCCACCAGCGCGAACGGCGCCAGGCACACCGCACCGACCACGAACCCGCCGATCGCCACGCCCTGCGGGTCGTCATCCTTGTGCCGCCTGGAGTAGAGCGTGACCCCGGCGTATCCGGCGGCCGAGGCCAGGGCGAAACCGATGCCGGCGACGGATGAGGTGTCGGACTGCAGTGCGGTCTCGCCGGCGAGGAGGACGAGCCCGGCCAGCGCCGCGGCGAGGGCGGTGAGCGCGACGCGGCCGAGCGGCTCGCGGAGGAGGAAGCGGCTGCCCAGGGCGGTGAAGACGGGCGTGGCGCCCATCGTCACCACGGTCGCGACGGCCACGCCCGAGTGGGCGATCGAGGCGAAGTACGCCGTCTGGTAGACGGCCATCCCGGCCCCCACCAGCAGGACCCGCCCGTTGACGACGACGGATCTGCGGGTGAGGACGAGGAGGAAGGCGGCCCCGAGGAGGTAGCGCCACAGGGAGACGCCGGCGGGGCCGAGGCCGCCGGTCTGGAAGAGCAGCGAACCGGCGGCGCCGCCCGTCCCCCAGGCGGTCGCGGCCACGGACACGTAAAGGGCGCCCCGCCGGGCGGAGACATGGGTCATGACAGGAGTTCTCCGGATGGAGTGGTTGGAATGGGCCCGGTCTGCGGGCAGCAACCACCCCCGGATCTGTCAGACCCGGAAATTTCAGGAAATGCCGCCCGCTACAGGGCGGGGGGCGGGGAGCAGATCAAACGTCGCGGCACGCCGCCCACCCTAGCGCCCCCAGTGATCCGCCGTACTTCGGCCGGTGTCCTCAGCGGAGGGAGGCGCGGCGGCTGTCGCTCTAGGGCTTGCGGGCCACGCCGCCCATCAGCAGTTCCTCCCAGGTCGCGAGCGGGCCGGGGATGCGCTCGTCGGGACGCCATTCGGGAAAGTGCACCAATCCGGGCTCCACCAGCACCAACCCGTCGAAGAACGCGGTGATGGACTCCCGGTCGCGAAAATGGCCGGTGCCCATGGTGGCTTGGAGCATGGCCTCCAGTGCCCGGGCCTTGGGGTTGGCCGAGGCGAGCATGTTGGAGGCGGCGAGATAGCTGTCCTTCGGCAGTGCGGACATGTACTGCCTGACCAGCCCGTGCGGGTCCTCACGGTCCGAGATGAGGTGGAGCAGGCCGACGATCAGGATCGCCGTGGGCTGCGACAGGTCGATCAGGCGGCGCAGCGCCGGGTGGCCGAGCACGGCGTCCACGTCCCGGGCGTCGGCGGTGATGGCCTCGGTGTACGGGTTGCCGTTCAGCAGGGCGCGGGCGTGCGGCTCGACCATGGGATCGATGTCGACGTAGACCACCCTGGTCCGGGGGTCGGCGAACTGCGCCACCTCATGGGTGTTCTCCACCGTGGGCAGCCCGGCGCCCAGGTCGATGATCTGCCTGATCCCGGCCTCGCGGATCAGGAAGTCCACCACCCTGCCGACGAAGGCGCGGTTGCACCAGACGAGATCCACCACTTCGGGCACAGCGTCCTTCAGCTTGCGCGCCACCGAGCGGTCAGTGCCGAAGTTCTCCATGCCGCCGAGCAGCGCGTCGTGCACGCGGGCCACGCTCGCCTGCGTCGGATCGACCCCGGGAGGAGCCCACTCGTACTCGTTGTCGAGACTCATCCCGCCCCCTTCGACAGGTTGTGACCGGGATCGTAGCCGAGGACCGGCCCAGGCCGCCGGACGGCGAGTCCTTTGCCAGGGGTTTACGCGGCCCCGTCCGGGTAGCGAGAGCGTGCCCGAGAAAGACGGAAGAAGAGAGGGAGAGAGCCCCCATGGAGCTCTGGAACTATCGACCTGACGTCTACGACCGCGGCCGGCCGTTGGACCTCATCGGCTACCACGTCCAGGCGACCGACGGAAAGATCGGGAGCGTCGACGAGGCGACATACGAGGTCGGCGAGAGCTACATCATCGTCGACACCGGTCCTTGGATCTTCGGCAAGAAGGTCATGCTCCCGGCACAGGTCGTCACGAGCATCGACCCTCAGGAGCGCAACGTGCACGTGGCGCGCACCAAGGCCGAGATCAAGGACGCGCCTGAGTTCGACGAAGGCACGTTCAAGGAACCCGAGTACCGGACGCGGATAGGGGACTACTACGGCCGGTACACGCCGTGACTTCCGTGCCATGAAAGGAGGGCCGCGCCCCACCGGGGGCGCGGCCCTCCCCATGTCTCACGGCCACTTCGGGTCGCCCAGCGGCTCGATCGGCCCCTTCAGCACGTCCAGCCGCTCCAGGAGCGTGAGGAACGTCATCGCGTACGGCGAGTCCTGGAGCACGGCGGCCACGCGCGGCCAGTCGACCTGCTCGCGCAGCGCGCGCACCTGGGCCAGCAGCGCCCCGTAGTCGCACGCGTGCTCCGACAGGGGCAGCAGCCATGTGATGACCAGATCGGTGGCCTCCAGTACGGGAACGATCACCGCGGAGGCCTTCAGCGGCTCGGCGCGGTCGAGCAGCTCGTCGGTGATCGGCAGGTCGGAGACCCGGTAGATGAGGTCCACCAGGCGCCCCTCGTCATACGCCTTGACGAGCCAGTCCTCCGGCGGCTTGGCCGTCTGGAAGCCCAGCTCGCGCAGCGCTTCAAGCGCGGCCGGCACGTCATGCTCCGTGAGCACGAAGTCCACGTCGTGCAACGAGGGCGCGGCGCCCCTCGCGTACGCGGCGCACCCACCGGCCAGCGCGAATTTCACTCCGGCATCCTTCAGCCCGGAGCTGGCACGCTTGAGCGTGTCGAGGATGGCGTCAGTGACCGCGTGGCCGTGGCTAGTCATGTTTTCGGGCTACCCAAACGATCGTCAACTAGACGTTGGACGGCGGTGCATGAGGGTAGCGCCAGGAGCTATGACCGAAATCCTCGAGAAGACCGAACAGAACTATGAGGGCGAGCACAACGTGCCGCTCCGCGGGTACGCCCGCATACTCGGGGCCTACGGCGGCACGGTCGCGGTCGCCGCCACCGTGTCGATGCTGGCCGGGCGCCGGGTTCCCGATCACGTCGGGGTGATGGACCTGCTGCTCATGGCGGCGTGCACGCACAAGGTGTCGCGGGTGCTGTCCAAGGATCCCGTCACCAGCCCGCTCCGCGCGCCGTTCACCCGGTACGAGGGGCAGGGCGGCCCCGCCGAGGTGGACGAGGCGCCGCGCGGCTCGGTGGGCGAGCTGCTGGCCTGCCCGTTCTGCCTGGCCCAGTGGGTGGCCACCGCGTACGCCGCGGGCCTGGTGCTGGCGCCCAAGGTCACCCGGATCGTGGGCGCGACGATGACCGCGGTGGCGATCTCGGACTGGCTGCAGCTCGCCTACGCCAAGCTCATGAAGTCCGCCGGCTAATGGACGCCCCGGCAGATGCCCCTAACGGACCCTCGGCAGGACCTCGCGCTCGCCCAGCGCGAGTCCACGATGTGCTCGTTGAGTGCCTCGCCGGTGCCCACGCCGAGCCGGAAGCGGCCGCCGGTCAGCCCCGCCGTGGTGGCCGCGGCCTGGGCGATGATCGCGGGATGCTCGTCCAGCCACGGGTGGAAGTGATCGGATATCCAGAGAGCCTCGAAGCCGGCGCGCTCGGCGGCCTTGGCCTGCCGGACCGGCTCCTTCGGGCCGTGTTCCTCACAAGACAGGAAATAACCGAAGGTCGTCATGCGAATTCCCTGCCCTTTAGGCAGGGAAAAACATGTTATGTAACTCCCCCTGAGGGCAGCAGAAGTTCTATGGCTACTTTGCTCTGGATCATCGCGGTAATACTCGTCATCTCCGGGATCTACGTGATCCTGGCCAGGCGCGACCTCCTCTGGGGGATCGTGCTCATCGTACTCGGATTCCTGGTCGGACCTGGTGGGGTCAGTATCTTCAATGTGTAGGTGAGCCGCCCCCCAGGGCAGGGGGAGCGTGTGAAGAAATATCCGCCGTTCAGCCGATTCGAAACGGGCGCGGCCTCGGCGAGAGTACGGGAACAACTCGCGCGCTTGCGGCATCGCATACGCAGCGAGGCCATACTCGACGAGGCGACCGCCCGGCTCGCGACACAGCTGAACGTCCGCCCCGGTGAGGCCGCCGCACAGCTCGCCCGAATGGCGCAGCACAGCGGGCTCGACCTGATCGAGGTCGCCAAGGGCATCGAGCGCCCGCAGGAGGAGGAGACACTGGCGCTCGCCGTGCCCGCCTGGGTATCCGGGATGTTGGAAGCCGTCCACGCCTCGGCCCTCTATCTCACCCCCGTAAAAGACTCTCTGGGCCGCGTGGTGGACTTCCGCATCCTGGCGGCCAACCGGCACGCCAAGACCGTGCCGGGACGCCCCGCCGGCGAGCTGGCCGGACAACGACTCATGACGGCCAGCCCCGGCGTGGCCAGCTCCGGGCTGCTCGACGACTACATCGCCGTGTACGAGACCGGCGAGCCGGTGTGCCGGGAGCCGCTGGAGTACATGGAAGTGATGGACTTCCTGCTCTGGCCGGCCACGCTGAGCGTGCGCGCGTCGCGCGTGGACGACGGACTGCTGGTGAGCTGGCGGGCACTCGACGACGAGGAGCTGCTGGTCTCCGGCTGGGAACGCGCCCAGCGTCTGGCCGAGCTGGGCTGGGGCGAGTGGAACCTGGCCACGGAGCGCACGCTGTGGACCCCCCAGATGTATGAGATGTTCGGCCGCGACCGCGACTCCGGGCCGATGTCACTGGAGGAACTGCCCGCCGCCGTCGTGCCCGAGGACCTGCCGATCGTCGAGGACATGGTGCACTCCCTGCTGGAGTTCAGGGAGGCGGTCGAGACCGAGTTCAGAATCCAGCACCGGCACGGGGTGCGCCATCTCAGCGTGTTCAGCGAGCCGATACTCGACTCCGACGGCCTGCCGGTCAAGGTGCGTTGCCTGGCCCAGGACGTGACCAAGAACCGCCGCAGAGAGCGGGCGCTGGCGGTGGCGCACGAGCAGGCCCACTGGCAGCGCGAGCGGGCCGAGGAAGAGCACCGGATCACCGTTCAGCTGCAGAACACGATCATGCCGATCCGCCGCGGACTGATCCACCTGCCCGGGCTGACCGTCGGCGTGCGTTACCTGCCGGGCGAGGAGCTCACCCGGCTCGGCGGCGACTGGTTCAAGGCCCGCCTGATGCCCGACGGACGCGTGCTGCTGGCGATCGGGGACGCGATGGGACACGGGCTGACCGCGGCGAGCATCATGCTCCAGATGCGCTCGGGCCTGGGCGGGCTGGCCTACACGGGAGCCGACGCGGGCCGGCTCACCACCTGGCTGAACGACCTGATCGTGCACTCCGGCGAGGGCGTCACCGTGACCGGCACCGCGATCATCGGCCATTTCGACCCCGATGAGCGTACCTACGCCTGGACGAGCGCCGGGCATCCCCCGCCCGTGCTGATCAGGAACGACCACGCCGCACTCATCCATGGGGCGGAGGGGACGATGCTGGGGGCATTCGACGTGACCGAGTACAGCCTGACCACCACACGGCTCGAGCCCGGCGACGTCCTGCTGCTCTACACCGACGGGATCGTCGAGCGGCGCGAGCAGGACCTGGAGACCGGCATGGAGGCCCTGATCCACGCAGCGCACTCGTGCGCCGGGGAGGATCCCGAGGAGATCATCGCCTGCCTGCTCAAGCGGCTGGGCGGGGAGAACGCCGAGGACGACATATGCCTGATAGCCGCGAAGGTCCTCTAGAAACCGCTCTCGCAGTCGAGGCAGTAAACCGCGTAGGCCCGCCCCAGGACCGGCAGCGCGACGTTACGCACCCTGATGCCGCCCGGCGTCATGCCCTTCTCACTGCCCTTGTGTGCGTGCCCGTGCAGGATCAGGTCGGCGCCCGCCGTGTCGACCGCCTCCGCCAGCAGGTAGCTGCCCAGGAACGGGTAGATCTCGGGCGGCTCGCCCTCCAGCGTCTCCTTGATCGGGGAGTAGTGCGACAGCACCACGCGCTTCTCGGCCACGATCTCCTTCAGCGCGACCTTCCACGACTCGGCGATGTAGCGGGTGTGGGCCACGAAGTTCTTGATCTCGCGCTCGCCGAACTCGCTGGCACACTTGCCCGCGAACCCGCCGCCGAACCCCTTCCCGCCGACCACGCCCAGCTTCCTGTCGCCACACTGAACGACGGCGCCGTCGTCGTCCAGCACGACCACGCCGGCGTCGCGCAGCTCCGCGGCGATCTCGTACTGCAGGTCCGAGTGGTAGTCGTGGTTGCCGAGCACCGCGACGACGGGGATCGGCAGGCCGCGCAGCTCGTCGGCCACGACCCGGCCCTCCTCCAGAGTGCCGTGCCTGGTCAGGTCGCCCGCCAGCATGAACACGTCCGCGCGTTCCTCGATGCCCCCCAGCTTCTTCCGGTACTGGCCTCTGTCGTCCTCCCCCAGGTGGATGTCTCCGACGGCTGCGATACGCAGGTCAGTCAAGACGCTCATCCTCCCCCGGCTCGCTGGCCTCCACGACCTTGATCTCGTTGTGCAGGTGGAGCTCGGGTGCGGCTTCGTGCGCCACCTGGCCGAGCCGCTCGCGCTGCCCGGCGCCGCTCACCTGGCCGCGCAGGAAGAGCTGGTCACCTCGTATGTCGACGCGAATTCCGAGCTCGTGCGTGCGTCCGTCCTCGGCCAGCGCCTGCTGGACGCGGGCCGCGACGTACTGCGGAGCTTCCATCGCTCGCCTCCTTCTTCTGTCGCCGCATGCCCGGGGAAAAACAGCTCAAACGGCGCGGACGAGGTCGATGACCGCCTGCTCCACCGTGCCCGCCGTGGCCAGTTGCCCGAAGTCGGCGTCCGCGCCCAGCTCGGTCAGCACGGCCGCGATGGTCCTGCCCTGGTCGTACGCCTCGACCACGCGCGGGTCCACGTACGACGCCCTTGCCACGGTGGGAGTGTTGCCCAGGTACTCGGCGACCTCCCGCATGACCCGGGCGACCGCCCGCTTCTTCTGGCCGGCGGGCTTGGACACCGCCAGGCCCACCGCGGCCAGGACGGTGGCGTGCCAGGTGCGGAAGTCCTTGGCGGTGACCTCGTACCCGATGATCTCCCGCAGGTAGTCGTTGATGTCCTCGCTCCTGATGTCGGCCCAGCCGCCCGCATGCCGGTAGCGCAGCAGCTCGCCCTCGGCGCCGAGCGCCTTGAGCGCCCTGAGCACCTTGCACGCCGCGGGATCCGCCACCTCGACCTCCCGCAGGGCGTCCCCTTTGGCCTGGTACGAGCACATGACGACGCCGTTGGCGCAGGTGACGTGCTCCATCCTGAGCGTGGCCAGCCCGTAGGTGTCGTAGCTCTCGCCGCCGATGCGGAAGAAGCCGATGTCGAGCAGACGGGCGGCGGCGGCCAGCACCCGCTGCCTGGTCAGGCCGCGCCCGACGAGCTGGTCGTCCACGGTCTTCCTGAACGCCGGCAGCCGTTCGGCCACCTCGAGCACCCGGTCGAACTTGGCCTGGTCCTGCTGCTCGCGCCACAGGTCGTGATAGCGGTACTGCCTGCGCCCGGCCGCGTCCGTGCCCACGGCCTGCAGGTGACCGCGGGGCGACCGGCAGATCCACACGTCGGTCCAGGCCGGGGGGATGGCGAGCGCCTTGATCCGGTCCAGCGTGGCGCGGTCGCGCACCGGACGCCCGTCAGGATGCTGATAGCCGAAACCGCGCCCGCGACGCTTCCGCACGATCCCCGGCTCGCTCTGGTCACTGGGATGCAGCTCGGGCACGGAAGGTCGCTACCCCTGACGTTAGGCGACAAACAGGACGGGCAGGTGAGCCGCATGTCTGACTTGCCTGATAACGGAAAGTGGCACGAAGAGGGAGATGCCAAGGGCCATCCCATGGTGCCGGCCACACCGCGTGACGTGGTCCACATCAGGGTCGGGTCGTTCATGCTGGTGTTCCTCTTCGCGTTCGCGGTGCTCGGGATCATCGCACAGGCTCCGGTCATGACCGGGGTCGCGATCGTGCTGGCCATCGCCACGGTGATCGACATCGTCCTGGCCGTACGGCGCCAGAAACTACGACAGAACGGAGAGGCGGGCTGATCTCGACATGACACCACTTGAGGGGCGGGTAGTGGTGGTGACAGGCGCGAGCGGCGGGGTCGGACGCGCGGTCGTCCGCCTGCTCGGCCGGCAAGGGGCCAAGGTGGCGCTCATCGCCCGGGGCACGACCGGGCTGGGCGCCGCCGCCGTGGACGTGGGTGTGGAAGGAGGCATCGGGAAGGTATTCGAGGCCGACATAGCCGACTACGACGAGGTGAGACGGGCCGGGGAGCGCATCGAGGCGGAGATGGGACCGATCTCCGTCTGGATCAATACCGCCTTCTCCTCCGTCTTCGCCAAATTCACTGATATATCGCCAGATGAGTACGCCCGCACCACCGCGGTGACGTACCTGGGCTATGTCTGGGGCACGAAGGTGGCCCTGGACCTCATGCGCCCGCGCGGCACGGGCACGATCGTCCAGACCGGCTCGGCGCTGTCATATCGCGGCATCCCGCTGCAGTCGGCGTACTGCGGCGCCAAACACGCGATCAAGGGCTTCACGGAGTCGCTCCGCACCGAGCTGCTGGCCGACGGCAGCGACATCCACGTCACCCTGGTGCAGTTGCCCGCGGTCAACACCCCGCAGTTCGACTGGGTGCTGTCCAAGCTCCGCCGCCACCCGCAGCCGGTCCCCCCGATCTACCAGCCGGAGGTCGCGGCCAGGGCCATCGTGTACGCGGCCGAGCACCCGGAGCGCAAGGAGTACTGGGTGGGCGCCAGCACGGCCGCCACGCTCCTGGCCCAGCGCGTGGCCCCGGCGCTGGTGGACCGCTACCTGGCCAGGAGCGGCGCGCGGTCCCAGCAGACGGACGAGAAGCCGCCGAGCGGCGTGTCCAACCTGTGGGAGCCTGCGGACGAGGCGGAGGACTACGGCGCCCACGGCTCGTTCGACAACCGCTCCCACGCCCACAGCCCCCAGCTCTGGCTGTCACAACACCGCGGCCCCGTCCTCCTCGCCCTGGCCGGAGGCGCCGCCGCCTTCGCCGCCCTCCGCCGCCGAAACCACTGAGCCGGAGCGCGGCTCAGAGCAACGAACCGATCACGCGCATAACGGGGTTAAGGCGGCTTGGCGGGGTAGGCGGCGGGAAACCCTTTCCGAGGAGGTCATGATGCCCGAGCGCGATCTTCAGTACCTGGCCGAACTGGCCGCGCAACTTCGTGTCGACTCCGTACGGGCGGCCGCGGAGGCCGGGTCCGGCCATCCGACCTCATCGATGTCGGCGGCCGATCTGATGGCGGTGCTGTTCGCCTGCCATCTGCGTTACGACTTCGACCACCCGGACAGTCCGGCCAACGATCACTTGATCTTCTCGAAGGGGCACGCGTCGCCCCTTCTCTATTCGCTCTACAAGGCGGCCGGGGCCATCGGCGACAAGGAGTTGGTGACGTTCAGAAAGCGCTCCAGCCGGCTGGAAGGTCATCCGACGCCCCGGCTGCCCTGGGTGGACGTCGCGACCGGGTCGCTGGGGCAGGGCCTGCCGGTGGGGGTCGGGGTGGCCATGGCCGGGCGGCTGGAACGGTTGCCGTACCGGGTGTGGGTGCTCTGCGGGGACAGCGAGCTGGCCGAGGGGTCGATCTGGGAGGCGGCCGAGCACGCGGGCTGCGAGGGGCTGGCCAACCTGACCGTGATCGTGGACGTGAACCGGCTCGGGCAGCGGGGGCCCACCCGGCATGGGTGGGACACCGGGGCGTACGCGCGCAGGTTCGGGGCGTTCGGGTGGCACACGATAGAGATCGACGGGCATGATCCCGGACAGATCGACTACGCCCTGAGCGACGCCCGCAACACGCGCAGGCGGCCGACCGCGATCCTGGCCAAGACGCGCAAGGGCGAGGGGGCCCTGGAGGTCGAGAACCGCGAAGGGGCCCACGGCAAGCCGCTCAAGGATCCGGACAAGGCCATCGAGGAGCTGGGCGGGCCCAGAGACGTGCGGGTCGAGGTGCACAAGCCCGACGATTCCCCGGCCCCGTACCGGTTCGAGACCAGGCCGATGAGCCTGCCCTCGTACAAGGTGGGCGACAAGGTGGCCACGCGGACGGCGTTCGGGGAGGCGCTCGCGGCCCTCGGCGCGGCGCGGGAGGACGTCGTCGTGCTGGACGGCGAGGTGGCGGACTCCACCAAGACGGAGGCGTTCGCGAAGGAGTTCCCCGAGCGGTTCTTCGAGATGTACATCGCCGAGCAGCAGCTCGTGGCCGCCGCCGTGGGCCTGCAGGTGCGCGGGTGGCGGCCGTACGCGGCCACGTTCGCGGCGTTCCTGACCAGGGCGTACGACTTCATCAGGATGGCCGGCGTGAGCAGGGCGTCGATCCGGCTGGTCGGCTCGCACGCGGGGGTGTCGATCGGCGAGGACGGGCCGTCCCAGATGGGTCTCGAGGACCTGGCGATGCTGCGGGCCATATACGGCAGCACCGTGCTGTATCCGTGCGACGCCAACCAGGCGGCGGCGCTGACCGTCGAGATGGCAGACCTCGAAGGGGTGTCCTACCTGCGCACGACGCGCGGGAACACGCCGGTGATCTACCCGCCGGGCGAGCACTTCCCCGTGGGCGGTTCACGGATACTGCGGCACTCGCCCAACGACCGGGCCACGATCGTCGCGGCGGGCGTGACCGTGCACGAGGCGCTGGCGGCGGCC
>NZ_JBFAMX010000191.1:0-17531 GCF_040659615.1 Nonomuraea sp. NPDC049784 | reverse complement strand
CCACCAGCTCGTCCAGCGGATACTCCTCGGCCAGCGGTGACAGCGCCGCCACCGCGGCCGCGGCGTCGCGGCCGGTCATCGCCCGTGCCCAGCGCAGCAGGGTCTCCCTGCGTTCGTCGCGCAGGCGGTGACGGGCTCGTTCGGCCCATTCGCCGGGCAGCCCGGTCAGCGGATCGCCGCGCCACAGCGCCAGAGCCTCACCCAGCGGCAAGGCCGGGTCCGGCTTGGCCGTCGCCTGATCGGCGAGGCAGCGGAACCGCGACACGTCCACCGCGGACTCGTCCACATCGAGCAGATAGCCCCCGAGCCGGCGGACGACGGCGCCGTCATCGGCGAGTACGTCCCGCCGGATACGTGTGATGATCGTGTATAAGGTGCGCCGCGCGCCGGGCGGAACCTGCTCACCCCAGACCCGGGCGAGGAGCGACTCGACGGACACGACCCGGCCGACCTCCCACGCGAGCGCGGCGAGAGCGAGCGCGACCTGCGGCGGCCGCACGGGCCGCATCTGCCCCGAGCGCTCCACCTCCACCGGTCCGAGCAACCGAATCAGCACGACGGTCCACCTCCCTGCCCGTGGATCTTCGAGCGTAACGAGACCATGGGGCACGCGGTAGGCAGCCGCCATCATCGCAAGGCCCGGCGAGGAAGGTCATGAGCCGGATCAGAGCGACAGCGCGGGCTCCATGACCTCGGCGGGGCAGAGCCGGCCGATCACCGCGCGCACCTGGGCGCGCAGGGCGGGATCCGTGAGGTGGCCGTCCTCGTCGAAGTGCGGGCAGGCCGGGGAGATCACCAACTCGTCCCCCATCACCACGGCGCCCGCCGCCTGGAGGTGCTTGTACAGCTCCGCCTGCGCCCACATCGCGCCGCACGCGCGGGCGCTCGCGCTTATCACCGCCACGTGCTTGCCCGACAGCCTGTCCCGCGCCGACAACCAGTCCAGCGCGTACATCAGCTCCGCCGGCAGCAGGCTGTGCTCGGGGGCGGTCAGCAGCACCGCGTCGGACGACGCCACCAGCCCGATCAGCTCGCCGGCGGAGGCCGGCACGGGACCGCGCGCGTACGGCGGGATCTCGCCCAGCCCGGGCCACACCGCGAAGTCGACGCCCAGGGGCAGCTCACCGCCCGCCGCGTCCAGCAATTTGTTGATAAAAGACCCCGCGTGCAGACTGGCGGCGATCCCGATGATTTTCACCCTCTGCTCCCATAGGGTTCCGGTTAGTACACAGAACCTGCCCGATGCCGCGGATGTCCAAGACCAGCTCCCGGTCAAGAGGCGCACACGCTTTGCCGCATGATGGAGCGATGGAGTACACCCGCGTAGGCGCGTCAGGGCTGAAGGTGTCGAAGATCGGGCTGGGCATGATGTCCTACGGGGATCCTGCGAAGGCGCCGTGGTTCCTGCCGGAGGAGGGCGCAGAGCCCATCGTGCGCCGGGCGGTCGAGGGCGGGGTGACGCTCTTCGACACCGCCGACATGTACTCCGCCGGGGTGAGCGAGGAGATCACCGGAAGGCTGCTGCGAAAGCTGTTCGCCAGGCGCGAGGAGTACGTGGTGGCGACCAAGGTCTGCTTCCCCATGGGGCCGGGGCCGAACGATCGCGGGCTCTCGCGCAAGCACGTCCTCGACTCCGTGGACGGCTCGCTGCGGCGGCTCGGGACCGACTACATCGATCTCTACCAGGTCCACCGCTGGGACTCCGAGACCCCCGTCGAGGAGACGATGGCGGCGCTGGACGACGCCGTGCGGGCGGGCAAGGTGCGCTACACCGGGGCCTCACTCATGTACGGCTGGCAGCTGGCCAAGATGCAGCACACCGCGCGGCGGGCGGGCGGGACGGCGTTCGTGTCCATGCAGACGCGCTACAACCTGGCCTACCGGGAGGAGGAGCGCGAGGTCATCCCGTACTGCGCCGACGCGGGGCTCGGCGTGCTGGCGTACAGCCCGCTGGCGCGCGGGCTGCTCACCGGACGGGAGAGCGCCGGCACCGTCAGGGGGACGCACGAGGGGCGGGCGCCGGAGAGTGAGGCGGTCGTGCGGGCGCTGACCACCGTCGCGGACGGGCGCGGCGTGCCGCCCGCGCAGGTCGCGCTGGCCTGGCTGATCGGCAAGGGGACCGTGCCGCTCGTCGGCGCCACCAAGGCGCGGCACCTGGACGACGCGCTGGCCGCGGTGAAGCTGCGGCTCAGCGCCGCCGAGATGGCCGCGCTGGAGGCGCCCTACCGGGCTCGCGAGCCGTTCGGTTACGATTGGTGATCGTCTGAGGCGCGCGGGCGGCGGAAGATCACGGCCAGTACGCGCAGCACCAGGATGGCGGCGATCACCAGCAGGTTGTAGCCGATGAGCTGGAACAGCGAGGTGTTCCCCAACGCCGGCGGGCCGCCGGCCGTCCCGAGGAGGATGACCGCCATCACCCCGGCAGTGGCGCCGAGCACCGTCAGCAGCACCTGGTGGAGCAGGCCCGTCACGTAGCCGCGGTCGCGGTCGTCGGCGAGCAGCCGCACATTCATGGTGAACCGGCCGTGCTCCGCGGCGCTCGCGATGCGCTCGACACGGCGCGGCAGCCGGCGCAGCATCGGCAGCAGCGCGGCCAGCTCCTGTGTGACGGACTCCTTGATCGTCTCTGGGGTGATCCGCTCGGCGAGATGGCGCCCGGCGAACGCCCGGGCCTCGCCGATGAGGTCGAACCCGGGCGAGAGGCGTACGAGCGTGCCCTCCAGCGTGGCCAGCGCGCGGAAGACGGCGGCCACCTCGGGCGGGATCGACAGCCCGTACGCGGAGACGATCTTGAACAGGTCGGTGAACAGCTGCACGCTGTCCATGCCGGGCGCCAGATGCCTGGCCATGAACTGGCCGAGCGCCCGCTCTAATGCGGCCTCGTCGATGTCCTCCGGCCTGGGCACCACCTCCAGCAGCGCGTCGGTGACGCCCAGGGGGTCCTGCCGGTTCATGGCGAGCAGGAAGCGCTGCAGCGCCGAGCGCACCGAGCCGTCGAGCCGGCCGACGGAGCCGAAGTCGAGCAGCCCCAGCGTGCCGTCCTCGAGCAGCATGAGGTTGCCGGGATGCGGGTCGGCGTGGAAGACGCCCTCGACGAGGATCTGCCTGAGCAGGCAGGCGAGCAGGTCGCGGGCCAGCCCCGGCCCCTGCTCGGGTGTGGCCGTGGTGACCGGTCTGCCCGACAGGCGGCCCATGACGAGCACGCGTTCGGTGCACATGGCGCTGATCGGCGCGGGGTAGGTGACACCGCCGCCGTTGGAGGCCGCGACGGCCGCCATGTTGGCCGCCTCCACGCGGAAGTCGAGCTCCTCGCGGATGGCCGTCGCGAAACCCTCGGCCAGGTCACGCAGGCCGAGCGAGCGGCCCCAGCGGGTGCGCGACTCGAGCGTGGCCGCCAGCCGCCTGACGATGTCGAGGTCCTTGGCGACCATCGACCGGATCCCGGGCCGCCGCACCTTGACCACGACGCTCTCGCCGGTGTGCAGGCGGGCGGTGTGGACCTGCCCGATGGAGGCGGTGGCCAGCGGCGTCCTGCCGAACTCGGCGAACACCTCCTCCACCGGCCCGCCCAGCTCGGCCTTGAGCACCGGCTCGATCTGCTCCCAGGGCGCCGGGGCGACCTGGTCCTGCAGCCGTCCCAGCTCCTCGACGAACTCGGCGGGCAGCAGGTCACGCCGGGTGGACAGGACCTGGCCGAGCTTGACGAACGTGACCCCGCCGTCGTCGAGCGCCTCGCGCAGCGACCTGGCCAGCCGTACCTTGCCCGAACGGTCTTCCAGCCGCTCGCCCCGGCCGCGCAGGTACGGGCCGAGGCCGTGCCTGATCGCGATCCTGGTGATCTGCGAGTAGCGCCTGGACCGGGAGACGCGGCCGCGGACGGACCTGATCAGCTCCAGCGGCCCCGGCACCGAGCCCGGCGGCGCCAGTGCCTCGGCGATCACCAGGATCACCATGGGGATCAGCACCACGGACATGACGATGAGCAGCAGGATCCCCAGAGCCGGCGCGGCCGGCGGATGCTCCCGGTCGACGGGGCCGATCGAGGACAGGATCGGCTCCAGCAGCGGCTGCGCCAGCCCGAAGGCGACCAGCGCGGCCAGGAACGTGCGCAGCCTGCCGAACCTGACGCCCAGCAGGCGCTGCGCCGCTGTGGCCAGACCGAGGATCATCAGGAGCGTGAAGGCACCGAGAAGCAGCTGGGTGGGGAGATCCATAGGTGAGGATCATTCCACGGCGGCGGCGCCCCGTCCTCGCTGACCGCGGCCCGCTGGAAGGGTCAGCGTGCGGCCGCGGCGCGTGCCCGGCGCTCCTCCCGGCGCTCGACGAACCTGGCGGCCGTCGCCTCGGTCTTGGCCAGGAACGCGGCCAGCTCCTCGCGGGCCTTCTCGCCCTCGGCGCCCAGTCCGGTCTTGTCGAACACCGACCACTGCCGCAGTACCGGCATCAGCACGTCGTCCAGGTGGAGGCGCAGGTCGTAGATGCCCTCGTTGGCGATGATCATGGCCTTGCGGGCGAAGCCGTCGATGCCCGTGCCCGGCATCTGGAACGTGGTGACGACGTCCGTCACCGCGCGCATGGTCTGGCCGGGGTCGAGCTCGAAGGCCGCCTTGAGGAGGTTGCGGTAGAAGAGCATGTGCAGGTTCTCGTCGGCGGCGATCCTGGCGAGCAGCCGCTCGCAGCCCTCGTCGCCGGAGGCCCTGCCGGTGTTGCGGTGCGCGATGCGGGTGGCCAGCTCCTGGAAGGAGACGTACGCGAGCTGCCCGAGCATGGTGCCGTACTCGCTGGTGAAGCCGTTCTCCATGTGGTGCATGCGGGCGCGCTCGAGCGCCACGGGATCGACGGCGCGGGTGACCGTGAGGTAGTCGCGGATGGCGGTGCCGTGGCGGTCCTCCTCGGCCGTCCACCGGTGCACCCAGGTGCCCCAGGCGCCGTCGCGGCCGAACGTGGTGGCGATCTCGTGGTGGTAGCTGGGCAGGTTGTCCTCGGTCAGGAGATTGACGATGAGCGAGATGCGAGCCGCCTCGGGGATCTTCGAGTCGCCTTCCTGCCAGGCCTCGCCCCCGTAGATGCCGTCGAAGTCGCGGCCCTCGCTCCACGGGATGTACTCGTGCGGGAACCACTCCTTCGCCATAGTGTGATGGCGGTCGAGCTCCACGGCCACGACGGGCTCCAGCTCGTGCAGCAGCTCCGTCTGAGTCATCGCCATAAAAGATCTTCTCCTTCAGGTTACGGTACCGTAGGTTAGGCTACCCGAAGGACATACCGGTCAAATAGGGTGGCTGTATGCGACCCAGTGTCCGCGGTGTCCTACTCGACCATCATGAACGACTGGTGCTCTTCCGGCGCACGGTTCCCGGACGTGACATTTACTGGACCATCCCCGGCGGGCATGTCGAGCCCGGCGACGCCACGCTGGAGCACACCCTGCACAGGGAGTTGCTCGAGGAGCTGGGCGCGACGGTCTCGTCGGTGACGCCGCTGGTCACGGTGTCGTACCCGTGGCAAGGCGGGGTCAAGACGCAGCACGTTTACGGCTGCCGCCTGGTGTCCATGGATCCGGGGCTGCGGCACGGGCCCGAGTTCGAGGATCCGTCGAGGGGGTTGTACGAGGTGGAGCGGGTGCGGCTGGACCGGTCGGAGATCACCTCACGCCACCTGATCCCCGAGGCGGTGGCCGGCTACCTGTCCGAGCACATCACCGCCCTGCCCCGCCTGATCACCTAGACGAGTAGTCCGATGTGTTCGGTCGCATGTGGTGCCTGACTGGACGGTGGGCGTGCTGGTTTCTCAGCGATGCTGGCGGCTGCGTGCCACGACGGTGGCATGCTCCTCGCTATGCATGAAGATCCGCAGGACAAGACAACACCGGGTTTGTGGGGGCGTATCGCATGCACCTGGGCGGTCGCTTTCGCTGTGCTTCATTTCTACTGGGCGCTGGGCGGCGGGTGGGGCCTGATCGTCTCGGCGGGACCTCTGGCCGTAGAACGCCCTGGGTGGTTCGTGATGGTGGGCCTGTGGGGTGTGGGAATGCTGTGCCTTGTCGGCGGCGTGCTGGGATGGCTTCTCGCCCGGCCGCGGCCTGGTGGCCTGGGCGGACGGGTGATCAAGGCGCTGGGCTGGTGCGCTTGCGCTGTGCTGCTCGTGCGCGGCATCGCCGTGGAGGTGCTGTTGCTGACTGACGCAGCGGGCCAGGGGATAGACGTAAGCCCGCAACAGCGGCTATGGACGCTGGTGCTGTGGAACCCCTGGTTCCTGGTCGGCGGTCTTGCCTTCGGCCTGGCCGCACGGGGGTTCACAGGAGCGAAGGGCCCGAGTAGCGGTGCCGCCTGACGATGCGTCGGGGAACGCGAAGAGGGTGTCCAAGATCGTTGTGTGACGAGTGACCTGGACACCCTGCTGACCGCGCTGTACGTGAAGGTCGATGACGAGCTGGAGACCTTCCCGAAAGGTCCTCGCCGACGTGCGGTGGGTGGCGGAGGAGCTCGGGTCGGTCGCGGTGACGCGGGGTCAGGGATCGCGGCGCATGCGCTTCAGGTCGGCGCGGTGCTTCTTGGCGGCGATGCGGCGCTCGACGGCGCCGCGGCTGGGCTTGGTCGGGCGACGGCGCCGCGGCGGCGGGGCGATGGCCTCGCGCAGGCGCTGTGCCAGCCGGTGCGCCGCGGCCTCCCTGTTGCGTAGCTGGGAACGGTATTCGGAGGCGGCGATCGTGATCGTGGGAGCGCCCAGCCGTTCGAGCGCCCTGGCCTTCAGCGCGGGCGAAAGCGCGGTGGTCGCGGCCACGTCGAAGGTGAGCTCCACGCGGCTGTCGGTCGTGTTGACGCCCTGGCCGCCGGGGCCCGACGAGCGTGAGAAACGCCAGACGAGCTCGGCGTCGGGAATGACGACCGAGTCGTTGACGATCAGCGGGCCGGGCATGATTGGAGCTCCTGTTCTCCTTCTTCGAATGGTGTCACCGTATATGAGCGACATATGCCGCTCGCAACGGCATTTTCAATCACTGCCGTCACTGCGAATATGGAGGGAACGTCCCGCAGGAGAGGCGAAATTCCATGCAGCCACCCTCGGCCGCGCAGGTTGTCCTGACCGTGGTGTTGGCCATTGTCTCCGCTGTCGGATTCCTGCTCCTGCGATGTCAGGGCAAAGGACGTCCGTTCGGACCGGCGGGGCGCCGGCTCGCCATCGCCATCACCACGCTGACGGGGTGCCTGTCCGCCGCGGTCGCGCTGGTGAGCGGAATGGTCCTGAGCGAGAACCTCGCCACGGTGCTGGGCGCCGTCGCGCCGAGCGGGCTGTGGCTGAGCCAGATGCGGGGCAAGGAGGGCGAGCGGCGCTCGCCGGCGCGGGAGGCGGCGACGTTCTGGCTGGTGTCGCTGCTGGCCAGGCTCGACCAGGCGATGGCCGAGGACCAGCGGATCTGGTGCGAGAAGCGGGTGGACGACTCGTGGAACGTCTACGAGCTCAGCCTGGCCGCGCATCGCTACCATGCCCGGATCGCCGAGCGGCTCCCGCCGGAGGAGCGCAGGCGGGAGCGGGTGCACGCCAGGCTCGACGCGATCGAGCGGCGGCTGGACGTGGCGGCGCTGGTCGAGGACGGGGCTTCGCGCTCGAAGGTCGTCACGGCGCTGAACGGGTCGCGGCACACGCGGCTGGCCCGGTACGAGCGGTATCTGAATGACCTGACGCGGCTGCACGGGGTGCTCAGACATGATGCGGAGGCCGAGCTGCTGCGGCTGCTGGCGTGTGCGTACCGTGCCGGATACCGGTCGCTGCCCGCGTTCGTGCCGCACACCGGCGCCCGGCACGACGACGAGGTACGCACGAGATGAGGCGGGTGCGGCCTCAGGCGGGGTCGTGGAGCAGGATCTCCGAGTCCTCGGCGTCGCCGAGCGTGAACTCCAGGCGGGCACCGAGCGCGCCGACGACGGTTTCGAGCGTGCGGAGCGTCAGGTTCTCGTCGCCGGACAGGATCTGGCTCACCCGGCCCGCGGAGACGCCCATCGACGCGGCCAGGTCGGCACGGGAGATCTTGTGCTCCCGCATGTACCAGGTGATCTCATCCACGACGTTCTGGGCGAGACCGCCCACCTCGTCGCGCGGGCTCCGTCGGAAGGCCATCACGGTCTCGCTCTCGACGCTCAACTACAGGGTCGTCTACAGATATCCCCACTTTAGCTCTACCTAAATCTTTAGGCAAGCCTAAAGTCGGTGGCCGCCGGCCCGTCGTTGAGAGCTCTCCCGCCGCCGTCGGTGACCGTGCTTTGGGGGATGAGGGGGCGGGACGGCCGCCGGCGGCGCGGACGCCGGGCGATGCCTTCTCGATGGCGGACTGCAAGGGGCGTGTGCCACTATCGCGCGTAAAGATCACGGGGTGGGGAGGCGCTGTGGCCGGGATCGTCGGCGTGCACGGGATCGGCAAGTACAACTACTACCTCGAGGCCGGGCGGTCCGAGGCCGGGGCGGCCGAGGCGATGCGGCTCAAATGGGACCGCTACCTGCACGTCGCGCTCGGGGGCGAGACGCGGGCGTACTTCAGCGAGATCGCCTATTTCTCGCACCACCTGAACGACGGCAGGCGCGGCGGCGACGCCGCGAGGTCCTCCGCGGCCATGGAGATGCAGGCCCAGCAGGTGCTCGTCGGCTGGGCGAAGAACCTGGGCGTGGGGGAGCACGTCACGGGGGCGCTCAAGTCGTTCACCGGCTGGCTGCTGGACAAGCTGGACGGCAGGTCGGCGGCGTTCGCCAAGTTGTTCGCGCCGGAGGTGGCGGCGTACCTCACCGATCAGGCCAAGCGCGAGAAGTGCCGGCAGGTCGTCGCCGACGTGATCAGGAAGCACCGGCCGAAGGTGGTGATCGCCCACTCGCTCGGCAGCGTCGTCACGTACGAGACCCTCTGGGCGAACCCCGACCTCCAGATCGACCTCCTGATCACCCTCGGCAGCCCTCTTGGCATGCGCAACGTCGTCTTCGAGCGCCTCCTGCCCGCCCCCATCAACGGCCGCGGAGAGCGCCCCGAAGGCGTCAAACGCTGGGTGAACATCGCCGACAAGGACGACATCGCCGCCATCCCGCCCAACCTGGCCGTCAGCTTCACCGGCGTGGACGTCGAAGAGCTGGTCAACCTGGACTGGATCGACTTCCACACCGTCGAGAAGTATCTAGGCTGCCCGGCGCTGGACCCGCATCTGCGACCATTCCTGGCATGACGTGGATTGTCTTCGACTACGGCGGTGTCCTGTCCCTTCCCCAGCCCGAGTCCGACGCCGAGGCCATGGCGCGCGCGGTGGACACGGACCCCGAGGCCTTCAAACAGGGCTACTGGGAGCACCGGCTCGACTTCGACCGGGCGAGCCTGAGTCCGTCGGCCTACTGGTCGGCGGTGGTGGACCGGCCCGTGACCCAGGCCGAGGTCGCCCGCCTGGTCGCCATGGACGTCGCGAGCTGGGCGTACCCCAACGTGGGCACGGTCGCCCTGCTCGGCGAGCTGATCGAGGCGGGACGGGACGTGGCGCTGCTGTCCAACGCGCCCGTCTGCATCGGTGACGGCCTGGACGAGCTGCCCTGGATCGCGGCGATCGGCCACCGCTTCTACAGCGGCAGGATGGGCCTGGTGAAGCCCGATCGGGAGATCTACGACGAGGTCGTCCGGGCGCTCGGCGCCGACCCGTCCGAGATGGTCTTCATCGACGACCGCAAGGAGAACATCGAGGGCGCCGAGCGCGTGGGCATGACCGGCGTGCACTTCACGGACGCCGCCGCCCTCCGCGACACGCTCTCGGGGGCCCTGTGAAATAACGTTGTGAGACCTCGCGAACAGGACGACTGATGCTGTTCATCCGCTCTTGACTCGGCGGTCACGGCCGAGTCAGCGCGGGCGGACATACCTGTGAACGTGGACCGCAGAGCCTTCCTGACAGCGGCGACAGCCGGACTCCTCCTCCCTCAGACGGCCACCACCCCGGCGGCGGCCAGAACCCTCAGATCCGACCCCTTCACGCTGGGCGTGGCCTCGGGCGACCCGTCGGCCGACGGCTTCGTCCTGTGGACCAGGCTGGCCGTGGACCCGCTGGGCGGCGACGGCCTCGGTGGCATGCCCGCCCGCGACATCGACGTGGACTGGCAGGTCTCGGCCGACGAGCGCTTCTCCAAGATCATCAGGTCCGGCACGGCCACGGCCAGGGCGCGTGACGCCCACAGCGTCCACGTCGAGCTGGACGGGCTGGAGCCGGGGCGCGACTACTTCTACCGGTTCAGGAGCGAGGGCAGGCTCTCGCAGGCCGGCCGCACCAGGACGACGCCCACCGGGGAGACGCCGCTCACATTCGCGGTCGCGGCGTGCGCGCACTACGAGCACGGCTACTACACCGCCTACCGCCGCCTGGCCGAGCAGGAGCCGGAGCTGGTGGTGTTCCTCGGCGACTACATGTACGAGTACGGCCCCAGCGGCTACACGGCGCTGGCCGGTCGCGTACGCACCCACACGCCGGGCAAGTGCGAGACGCTCGCCGACTACCGGCTGCGGCACGCCCAGTACAAGAGCGACCACGACCTGCAGGCCGCGCACCTGGTGGCGCCCTGGCTGATGTCGTTCGACGACCACGAGATCGAGAACAACTGGGCCGGCTCGGTCTCCAGCACGGGGGCGCCCGGCTTCACCAGGCGCAGGGCGCAGGCGTTCAGGGCGTACTACGAGAACATGCCGCTGCGCCGCGCCAGCCTCCAGGGGGCGGTGCTCCGGGTGAACCGGCGGATCTCCTGGGGGACGCTCGCGCGCTTCCACCTGCTGGACACCCGTCAGTTCCGCGACGACCAGGCCTGCCTGGACGGGGTGCGGGCCGGGTGCGACGACCGGCTGGCGTCCGGGCGCACGCTGCTCGGGGCCGACCAGTGGCGCTGGCTGGAGAGCGGGCTGAGCGGCTCGGACACCCGCTGGAACCTGCTCGGGCAGCAGATCATGATTGCGCAGCGCGACTACAAGGTCGGGCCGGGGCGGGAGGTCAACCTGGACTCGTGGGACGGGTACGCGGCCGAGCGCACGCGCCTGCTCGGGTCGCTGGCCGGGACGTCGAACCCGGTGGTGCTGACGGGAGACGCCCACATGCACCACCTGGCCGAGCTCAAGACCGACTTCGACGACCCGGACTCGCCGGTGGTGGCCAGGGAACTGGTGGCCTCGTCGATCGCGAGCGACGGCGACGGGTACCGGGACCGGACGTGGATCGCGGAGGCGCTACAGGAGAATCCACACATCTCCTTCATCGACCAGCGGCGCGGGTACCTGATGGCGCGGCTGACCCGTGACGAGCTGTCCGTCGATTTCCGGACATTGGATTACATTTCCCGCCGCGGTGCTCCGGCCAAGACCACCCACCGCCTCACCCTCCCGGCCACCACCGGTGCCGCGGCCGCCGGCCAGGCGGGCGCCCCGCGCGTTGGCTGAACGTTCGCTGGGAGCGGGCTGAGGATTCGCTCAACCGCGGGCACGCCTACCACGCCCGCCGGGGGCGCCGGATGGCACCCGCCGGAGGGCGCGCCGGGTCCGGGCGCGCCGCACGCACGCCGGACCCAGGGCCCGGCAGGAGGCGTGCCGGGCCGGTCCTAGGCTCAGGCGCCCGGCCGGTCCTGCTCCGGCACAGGCGCCCGGCCGATCCTGGTGCCGACTCAGGCGCCGGGCCAGCTCGCGTCGGGGAACTCGCCGGATGTGGTGCCCGACATGACCACCTCCTCGCTCTCCTGCAGACCCGAGGTGACCTGCACGTACTGGTCGCCGCGCACCCCCGTCCGCACCACCTTCGCCGCGTCCCGGCCGCCGGAGCGCACCGTGACCACCTGCGTGCCGTCCGACCTGCTGCGTACCGCGGCGGCGGGCACGTAGATCGCGTCCTTGGCCTCGCCGGTGGTGACCGTCACCGAGGCGGTCTGCCCGAGCATGAGGCCGGTGGGCGGCTCGTCGAAGGCGAGGGTGACCGAGTAGCGGACGAGCTGGCCGTCCACCGTCGCGGTCGGCGCGATGGCCGTGACCGTTCCCTGGTAGTGCTCGCCGTTCCGCGTGGCCAGGGTGATCTGGGCCTTCTGGCCGAGCTTGAGCCGGTTCACGTCGGACTCGGTGACCATGGCCTGGACCTGCAGCTCGTTGAGGTTGCCGAGGCTGATGAAGGTGCCGGTGCCCGCCGTGTCGCCGGCCGCGCCGGCCACCGACAGGACCGTGCCCGCCGCCGGCGCCACGATGCGGGTGGCCCGTACGGAGTCGGCCGCCTGCTCGAGCGCGGCCTCGGCGCGGTCCACGTTGGCGGAGGCCTGCTCCTCGCTGATCCCGCCCTGGCCCTGGCCCGTCGAGCCCGTGCCCGTGCTCCGGCCGCAGGATCCCTGAGAGGACGGCCGGGCGGCGCCGGTCGGCTTGGTGCTGGGCCTGCCGCTCGGCTGGGCCGACGGCCTACCGCTGCCCGTGGGCTTGCCGCTCTGCGACGGTTTCGCGCTGGTGGATGGCTTGGCGGAGGGGGTGCTGGTTGAGGAGGGGCCGCCGCCGGGCTGGCCGGTCGCGCCATCGGAGGTGCCGCCGGTCGGGGTCCCGCCGCTGGGCGCGCCGCCGGTGGGAGTGGCGGTGACGGTCGTGGTGACGGTGGCCGTCACGGTCACCGTGACCGTGGGCTGGGGCTCGGGGCTCGGATCCGTGGGTTCGGAGGTCGGCGTGGCGGTGGGGTGCGGGGTGGAGGTGGGCACCGGGTTCGCGTTCAGGGAGGACGGCGCCGGCGGCCCGAGCTTGCCGTTCGCCGCGTTGCCGGTCGGCGTCGAGCCGCCGGTGGCGGATGTGGCGGCGCTCCCGGAGGGGGTGCACGTAGAAGTGGCCGGGGACGCGGCTGTCTCCTGGGCGTCGTTCAGGGTTTCCTGGGCGGCGGCCAGGTCGGCCTTGGCCGCCGTGTACGCCTCCCGGGCCGTGCGACTGTCGACCCTGGCCAGCACCTGGCCCTTCTTCACCTTGGTCCCGACCTTGACGTACACCTTGGTCAGCGTCCCCGAGGAGCCGAACGCGAGGTTCCTGCCCGAGCCGTCCACGGTGTTGCCCGCCGCGCTGACCGTGGCCGTGACCTGGCCGCGCTCAGCGGAGGCGAGCCGTACCTGGACGGTGGGCGGGGCGTCGTCGCGCAACGCCAGTGCCAGGCCGGTTCCGCCTACGAGCACGGCAAGGGCGAGCCCGCCCAGCGCGAAAGTCGGTCTCATGGCGGCCCATCATGGCGGAGGAGGTTCGTGCCAGGCTGCGAGCAGCCTAAGAGTTACCTGTGTGCCTGATGAGGCTCTGAGGTTGTCAGCGAACGTTCAGCTTGCTCGCGGCTCCGGCGCAGCATTGTGTGCAAGGGTCACCGCCTGTGAAGGTGTCCACAAGGCGCAGAGCGCTGATGACCAACGGAGCACTGGTGGTGCTCCTGCTGGGCGGTGCCGCGCTCGCCTACTCCCAGCTCGGCACGGGACAGGCGGCCGGTGAGACGACCGTCAGGACCGTGACCGCGAGCCGCGGCTCCGTGGTGGCCTCCGTGTCCGCGTCGGGCGCGGTGACGAGCTCCAAGTCCAGAGCGCTCTCATTCGGTACGACCGGCACGGTCGAGAAGATCTACGTCAAGGCCGGCGACAAGGTCGGCACGGGCGACATCCTGGCCAAGCTCGACGACGACGCCGCGCAGGAGAGTTTGTCGGCGGCCAAGGCCACGTACGACAGTGCCGTGGACGACGGGACCTCGACGGCCCAGCTCTACGCCTCCTACATCAAGGCCAGAAACGCCTACCGGGAGGCCCAGCGCACGGTCGCGGCCACGGTGCTGAAGGCGCCGTTCAAGGGCACGATTACGGCGGTGAACGGCTCGGTCGGCGGCGGCAGCTCCGGCTCCGGCTCAAGCTCGGGCTCCGGCTCGACTTCGGGCACGGGGCAGGGCACGGGCTCGTCATCCGGTACGGGCTCCAGCGCGGGTCAGAGCTCCAGCGGCTTCGTCGAGCTGGCCGACACCGGCAAGCTGCAGCTCGTGGGCACCTTCACGGAGTCGGACGTCGGCAAGCTCAAGCAGGGGCAGGAGGCCACGGTCACCTTCGACGCCCTGCCGGGCGTGACCGCGACGGGCAAGGTCACCCAGATCGAGCCGGTCGCCTCCACCAGCAACAACGTCGTGCAGTACCCGGTCACGGTCACGTTCACGAAGGTCCCGAGCCAGGTGCGGCTGGGCCAGACGGCCACCGTCCAGGTCGTGGTCGGCCAGGCCGACAACGTCATCGCCGTCCCCTCCACCGCGGTCTCCACCAGCGGCGGCCAGACCACGGTCACCCTGCTCAAGAACGGCCGGCAGACCAGGACCCCGGTCGAGGTCGGCGTACAGGGCACGAGCCTGACGGAGATCAAGTCGGGCGTGTCCGAAGGCGACCAGATCGTGCCCCCGGTGACCACGACGAACACCACGGGCGGCAACCTGCGCATCGGCGGCGGCGGGTTCCCCGCCGGCGGTGGCGGGCCCAATGGTGGCGGCGGGCCGGGAGGCGGGCGATGAGCGCCCCATCGACCGGTGCGACCCCGCCCGTCCTGCGGGTGCGGGACCTGGTCAAGGAGTACGGCGAGGGCGACGCCAGGGTACGCGCCCTGCGCGGCGTCAACCTGGACGTGGAGCGCGGTGACTACGTCGCCATCATGGGCGCCTCCGGCTCCGGCAAGTCCACGCTCATGAACATCCTCGGCTGCCTCGACATCCCGAGCTCCGGCACGTACCAGATCGACGGCGCCGACGTGGGACAGCTGGACGAGCACCAGCTCGCGATCCTGCGCAACCGCAGGGTCGGGTTCGTGTTCCAGTCGTTCAACCTGATCCCGCGCATGAGCGCGCTGGCCAACGTCGAGTTGCCGCTGGTGTACGGCGGCATCAGCCAGGCCGAGCGGCGCGCACGGGCGCTGGCCGCGCTGGAGCAGGTCGGGCTGACCGACCGCGTGCACCACGAGCCGAACCAGCTCTCCGGCGGTCAGCAGCAGCGCGTGGCCGTGGCCAGGGCGCTGGTCACGGCGCCTGCCCTGCTGCTGGCCGACGAGCCGACCGGCAACCTCGACACCGCCTCCACGAACGACGTCCTGGAGATCCTGGACCGGCTCAGCGAGTCGGGCCGCACGATCGTGCTCATCACTCACGAGAACGACGTGGCCGCGCACGCCAAGCGGGTGATCAGGCTGGTGGACGGCGAGGTCGTGGAGGACCGCCGCCAGGCCCCCGTGGACGGCCCGCCGCCGCGGCTGCCGGAGAAGGACCCGGAGAAGGACCCGGAGAAGGACGGGGCGGCGACCCGGTGAACCAGTTCGAGATCCTCCGCTTCGCGCTGCGCGGCCTGCTGGCCAACAAGATGCGCAGCTCGCTGACCACGCTCGGCATCCTCATCGGTGTCGCCGCGGTCATCATGCTGGTCGCCGTCGGCGAGGGCTCCTCGCAGAGCATCCAGCGCAACATCCAGCGCCTCGGCGCCAACACCCTGACGATCTCCCCGCAGTTCTCGGGGGGCGGCGGCGGTGGCGGCATGCGGGGATCCGGCGGTGGCGGGAACACCGGCCCACGCACCCAGGCCAGGCAGCTCGGCCTGGCCGACGCCAAGGCGCTGACCGACAAGACCCTGGCGCCCTCCGTCAGGAGCGTCTCGCCTGTCGTGACCGCTTCCTCCTCGACCGCCACGTACGGGGCCGCCAGCCACGCGATCTCGCAGTTCGTCGGCACGTACCCCAGCTACTTCGAGGCCGTGAACAAGCCCGTCACCAAGGGCACGTACTTCTTCAACGACGACGTGCTGGCCGCCAGGAAGGTCGTGGTGCTCGGCCAGACCGTCGTGGAGGAGCTGTTCGGGACCGTCGATCCGATCGGCAAGCAGGTCAGCGTGTCCGGCGTGCCGTTCACGGTCGTCGGCGTGCTCAAGGAGGCCGGGTCCACCGGCATGCAGGACGCCGACGACGTGGCCATCGCGCCGCTGCCCGCCGTGCAGCAGAGCCTGAGCGGGTTCGGCTCGCTCAGCTCGATCGTCGTCCAGGCGTCCGGGTCGGACGCCACGACAACCGCTCAGTCGGAGGTCACGGCTATCCTCAACCAACGGCACGGCATCACGAACGACAACCCCGACTACCGGATCCTCAACCAGGCCACCCTGCAGGAGACCGTCAGCCAGGCGACCGGCACCTTCACCGTGCTGCTGGGCGCCGTGGCCGCGATCTCGCTGCTGGTGGGCGGCATCGGCATCACCAACATCATGCTGGTGACCGTCACGGAGCGAACGCGCGAGATCGGCATCCGCAAGGCGATCGGCGCGCCCAGGAGCGCGATCCTGGGCCAGTTCCTGCTGGAGGCCACGTTGCTGAGCCTGGTCGGGGGGTTGTCCGGGGTGCTGGTGGCGTTCATCGGGACCAGGTTCACCGTCGCCGGCATCGAACCGGTCCTCGTGCCGTCATCGGTGGCGCTGGCGCTGGGCGTGTCGGTGGGGATCGGGCTGTTCTTCGGGAGTTATCCCGCCAACAGGGCGGCCAAGCTGAGGCCGATCCAGGCACTGCGCCACGAGTAAGGAGAATGACATGGCCCAGCTCGACTCCTCCCCCTACCCCGACGACCTGCGAGAGGAGCTCGCCGTGCAGCCCGGCAAGGGCCCGTCGAAGCTGACGTTGGCGCTGGCCGCCGGCGTCGTGCTGGTGGCGGGCATCCTCATCGGCATCCAGGCGCAGAACCTGTTCGGCTCGCCGTCCGCATCCGCCGCCGGCGCGCAGCTGCAGCGCCCCATGGGAGGCGGGTACGGTCAGCAGCAAGGCGGCTACGGCCAGCAGCGCAACGGTTTCGGGCAACCGCCCGGCTACGGCGGCGGCCAGCGGATGGGCGGCGGCGGGGGAGGCACCATGGGCACCGTCGAGAAGGTCGAGGGCGGCAAGATCTACGTCAAGACCATGGACGGCTCCACCGTCACGGTCACCACGAACGACCAGACCACCGTCCAGATCTCCAAGACTGGCAAGGTGTCCGACCTGCAGAGCGGCACCACGGTCGTGGTACGCGGCCAGCAGGGCGGTGACGGCTCGGTGGCGGCCACCTCGATCACCCAAGGAGGAGGCCCTCGATGAATGAGCCCGAGGCCAGGCTGCTGGTGGTCGACGACGAGCCCAACATCAGGGAGTTGTTCTCGGCCAGCCTGCGCATGGCCGGGTTCGAGGTGCTGACGGCGGCCGACGGCAAGGAGGCGCTGCGGGTGGCCGAGGAGAGCTCGCCTGATCTGGTGATGCTCGACGTCATGCTGCCCGATCTAGACGGCCTGGCGGTCGCGGGCAGGCTGCGGTCCCGCGGCCGCCGGGTCCCCGTACTGTTCGTGACCGCCAAGGACACGCCCGAGGACCGGATCGCGGGACTGGGGCTGGGCGAGGACTACGTGACCAAGCCGTTCAGCTTGGAGGAGGTCATCGCCAGGATCCGGGCGGTGCTGCGCAGGACCCGGCGCGGCACGCCGCCGCCCAACCGGCTGCGGGTGGCCGACCTGGAGCTGGACGAGGAGAG
>NZ_JBFAMX010000190.1:0-17531 GCF_040659615.1 Nonomuraea sp. NPDC049784 | reverse complement strand
CCGCCAAGAGCGAGCACCCGGGCGCCGCCTCCCAGCTCGGCTGCGTCGCGCTGTCCAGGGGCGACCTGCGTACGGCCCGCGGCTGGTTCGAGCAGGCGGCCGGGACAGGGCGGGTCTACGACCAGCGGATGGCCGGGTTCGTGTGCGTGGAGCTGGGCGACTGCGCGGCGGCCAGCCACTGGTTCGGCCGCGCGGCGGCGGGCGGGGACGCCGAGTCGGCCTTCAACTACGGCCTGCTGCTGATCGCCGAGTTCGGCGACATGGCGGGCGGGCAGCACTGGTTCAGGCAGGCGGCGCAGGCCGGACACCGCGGGGCCGCTGTCGAGCTGGGCGGGCTGCTGTCAGTGACAGGCGAGCTGGGCGAGGCAGAGACCTGGCTCTCCGACCCACCGCCGGCCGTCTGGGGAAGACACACCGAACCGGAGCTGGCTGCCAGGGCGGAGCTGGCCGCGGCCGCGACCGGGCGAAGGGGCGGCCTCTCACTGTCGGTGTCGGACCTGGCCGAGGTACTGGGCACGTGGGATCTGGTGACCAGGCCGCTGCACGACCATTCCGACGTGATCGGGTGGCTGGTGGAGCGGAGCGGGGTGCACCGGAGCGCGATCGAGCACCTGGCTTCGGTACGCGGCACGCTGCTGCGCCCCGGAAGCGCGCCGTGGCCCAGCCCCGGCGAGATCCAGTACGTCCTCGCCACGGCCCGCGACCTGCGACGGCTCCTGGGCGTGCGTTAGCGCTGCCCCAGGTGGAACAGGTGGCCCTCGTCGTCCTTGAAGACCGCCGACCAGCCCCACGGCTCCTGCTTGGGCGCCCGGGTGAACTCGACGCCGCGCGCCGTGAGCTCCTCGTACGTCTCGACTATGTCGTCAGCCTGGAAGAGCACGTAGTTGGGCAGATCCTTGGCCAGCGTGGGCCAGCTGGGGTCGGCCTTGTAGATGACCAGCCCGGGGCCTCCAGTGGGCGGAGTCACCTCGATCCAGCGGTCCTCGCCGTACGGTAGGTCAGTGGTGACCGTGAAGCCCATCTTGTCCGTCCAGAAGTCGACCGCTTTCTGCTGGTCTTCGACGTAGATGGTGACCTGGCTGATGCCGAGCGCCATTGCCCCTCCTTCGTGAAGTTATATCCAAAATGGATATAACCACTGTGGTGCTATCGTGTCAATCATGCTCACGACCGCCGGTTTCCACGTGCTTCTGGCGCTGGCCAGCGGTTCCGGGCACGGTTACGCGGTGATGCGGTTCGTCGAGGAGGTCAGCGGCGGCGCGGTCAAACTGGGCCCCGGCACGCTCTACCGGACCATCAACCGCCTTGAGGCCGACGGCCTGGTCGAGGAGACAGACGAGGGAGATCCGGCGGCGCCGCACGACGCCAGGCGGCGCTACTACAAGCTGACCCCGCAGGGCGAGCGGGTGGCGCGGGAGGAGGCCGAGCTGATGGCCCGCCTGGTGACCGCGGCTAGAGAGGCAGGATTGATCGCATGACATCGCTACGCCCGCAGGGGCTGTGCCCGCACCTGTTCGTGCGCGACGCGGAGGCGGCGATCGCCTTCTACCGCGAGGGCCTGGGCGCAGTAGAGGTGTTCCGCAACACGCTGTCCGACGGAGCGATCCTCTTCGTGGAGCTGCAGCTCGGGGCCGGACGGCTCCTGGTGAGCGAGGAAATGCCCGGCCTGGGCGCGCTGGCGCCGCCGACGCTGGGCGGCAGCCCGGTGCTGATCCTGCTGGAGGTGGCGGACCCCGACACCGTCGCCGAGCAGGCGGTCGAGGCCGGGGCCGAGATCGAGCAGCCGGTGCGGGAGATGTTCTGGGGCGAGCGGTACGGCGTGCTGCGCGATCCCTTCGGTCACCGCTGGGCGGTGACCACGGCCAGGGAGCAGCTGACGCCCGGCGAGATCGTGCAGGGCACGACGTACCGCCCGGAAGGTTAGACGACCTCGGCGACCGGGGTGAACGGCAGGCCGAGCGCCTCGGCGACCGGCTGGTTGGTCAGCTTGCCGTCGTAGGTGTTGAGCCCGCCCGCGAGGCCCGCGTCGCTCTTGAGCGCGTCGCGCCAGCCCAGGTTGGCCAGCTTGACCGCGTACGGGAGGGTCGCGTTCGTCAGGGCGTACGTGGAGGTGTTGGCCACGGAGCCCGGCATGTTGGCCACGCAGTAGAAGACCGACTCGTGCACCTTGTACGTCGGCTCGGCGTGCGTGGTCGGACGCGAGTCCTCGAAGCAGCCGCCCTGGTCGATGGCGATGTCGACGAGCACGGAGCCCGGCTTCATGCGCGAGACCAGGTCGTTGGAGACCAGCGTCGGGGCCTTGGCGCCGGGGATCAGCACCGCGCCGATGACCAGGTCGGCCTGCAGGACCTCCTGCTCGATCGCGTACGACGTGGAGACCAGCGTCTTGAGCCGGCCCTGGTAGATGGCGTCGATGTGGCGCAGGCGGTCGATGTTGAGGTCGAGCACGGTCACGTCCGCGCCCATGCCGACGGCGATCTGCGCGGCGTTCAGCCCCGAGACGCCGCCGCCGATGACGACCACCTTCGCCGGCGCCACGCCGGGCACACCGCCGGGCAGAACGCCGCGGCCGCCGTTGAAGCGCATCATGTTGTACGCGCCCACCTGCGGCGCGAGGCGACCCGCGACCTCGGACATGGGGGCGAGCAGCGGCAGCGCGTTGCCGACCTGGACGGTCTCGTACGCGATGCCGGTCGTCTTGGCGCCGAGCAGCGCGTCGGTGCAGGGGCGGGAGGCGGCCAGGTGCAGGTACGTGAACAGCACCAGCCCCTCACGAAGCCGGTGGTACTCCTCGGCGATCGGCTCCTTCACCTTGAGCACCATGTCCGCCTCGCCCCACACGGCGTCGGCGCTGTCGAGGAGCTTCGCGCCCGCCGAGAGGTACTCCTCGTCCGGGATGGACGAGCCGAGCCCGGCGCCTCGCTGGACGAGGACGTCGTGGCCGTTGCGCACCAGCTCATGAACTCCGGCAGGCGTGGCGGCGACGCGATATTCGTGGTTCTTGACCTCGGCAGGAACGCCGATCTTCATGGTTTGATCCTTTCGCGAACCGGCACGCCGTCGTACCGGGATTACGGTGTTATAGGCGCGCCCATGCTTGGGTGAGCACGTCACGGAGAATCGATCCGATCTCGGCGAACTCCTCCGGACCCGCGATCAGCGGGGGCGAGAGCTGGATGACGGGATCTCCGCGGTCGTCGGCGCGGCAGTACAGGCCCGCGTCGAACAGCGCCTTGGACAGGAAGCCACGCAGGAGCCGCTCCGACTCCTCGGCGTTGAACGTCTCCTTGGTGGCTTTGTCCTTGACCAGCTCGATGCCCCAGAAGTAGCCGGAGCCGCGCACGTCACCGACGATGGGCAGGTCGCGCAGGCCGTCGAGGGTCTGCTTGAACAGCGGCTCGTTCCTGGTGACGTGACCGAGCAGGTCCTCACGTTCGAAGATATCAAGGTTGGCCAGTGCAACAGCCGCAGAGACGGGGTGGCCCCCGAACGTGTAGCCGTGGGCGAACATGGTGTCGCCGTTCTTGAACGGCTCGAACAGCCGCTCATGCGCAATCATCGCGCCGATGGGCGAGTAGCCGCTGGTCAGGCCCTTGGCGCACGTGATGATGTCAGGCACGTAGTCGAACTTCTGGCCGCCGAACATCGTGCCCAGCCGGCCGAAGGCGCAGATGACCTCGTCGGAGACGAGCAGCACGTCGTACTCGTCGCAGATCTCGCGCAGGCGCTGCCAGTAGCCGGGAGGAGGCGGGAAGCAGCCGCCGGCGTTCTGCACGGGCTCGGCGAAGACGGCGGCCACCGTGTCGGGGCCCTCCATCTCGATGGCGCGGGCCACGCGCTCGGCCGCCCAGAAGCCGTACTCCTCGGGGGTCATACCCTGCACGCCGGTGATCTCGTCGGCGCGGTAGTGGTTGGTGTTGGGGACCCTGATCGAGCCGGGCACCAGCGGCTCGAACATCTGCTTGAACGCGGGGATGCCGGTGATCGACAGCGCGCCCTGCGGCGTGCCGTGGTAGGCGATCTGGCGGCTGATGACCTTGTGCTTGAGGGGCTTGCCGACGAGCTTGTAGTACTGCTTGGCGAGCTTCCAGGCGGTCTCGACCGCCTCGCCGCCGCCGGTGGTGAAGAAGACGCGGTTCAGGTCGCCGGGGGCGTAGGAGGCCAGGCGCTGGGCCAGCTCGGCAGCCTTGGGGTGGGCGTAGGACCACAGCGGGAAGAACGCCAACTCCTGGGCCTGCTTGGCGGCAGCCTCGGCCAGTTCGTGGCGTCCATGGCCGACCTGGACCACGAAGAGCCCGGCCAGACCGTCGAGGTAGCGCTTGCCGTGGATGTCGTAGATGTAGGACCCCTCACCGCGCACGATGGTGGGGATCTCGGACTGCTGGTAGGCGCTGTGCCTGGTGAAGTGCAACCACAGGTTGTCCTGCGCGGCCTTCAGGACGTCGTTTTCCGGCTGCGTCATGGTTATCTTCCCTTGTGTCTGAACTTCCCACAGTCTGCATGCTCACCTGCGGATTTGCCAAGCGAATCGGTCGCAGCACTATGCAAGAAAATCGAGATCCGCAGAACCGCTTTGTAACGGCGACGAAATCCGCATGTACATTGGCGCGCGGGTCAGACTCGTTGCCGCACCTGGGACGTTCTGTGATCCAATGAGAGCAACGCGTCTATACCGGCCCGCACCGGCTGAGACCTGTTGATGTTGACAACCACCGACTATGAATGACCCCGGGGGACCCTTCCGTGACTCCTGAGCAGATCAAGAGCGCTGTCGCCGCGGCGATGCCCCAATCCGTCGAGGACCTCAAGCGGCTCGCCGCCATACCCTCCGTGGCCTTCCCCGGGCACCCGGAGGAGCCGGTGTACGCCGCCGCCGCGATGACGGAGGAACTGCTGCGCTCCGCGGGCCTGCCGCGCGTCCAGCAGGTGCCCGTCGAGGGCAGCTTCCCGGCGGTCTTCGGCGAGGCCCCGGCGCCGCCCGGCGCTCCCACCGTCCTGTTGTACGCGCACTACGACGTGCAACCGGCGGGCGACACGGCCGCGTGGCGCACCCCGCCGTTCGAGCCGACCTTGATCGACGGCCGCCTGTACGGGCGGGGCTGCGCGGACGACAAGTCAGGCGTCATCTCCCACGTCACCGCCCTGCGCGCCTTCCAGGGCCGGTTCCCGGTAGGCATCAAGGTCATCATCGAAGGCCAGGAGGAGTACGCGGGCGAGCGCCTGGAGGCGTTCGTCGAGCGCCACCCCGACCTGCTGCGGGCTGACGCCATCGTGGTGGCCGACTGCGGCAACCCGCGCGTCGGCGACCCGGCGGTCACGACGTCGCTGCGCGGCATGGCGGCGTTCACCATCGAGGTCCGCACGCTGAAGGAGGCGGTGCACAGCGGCTCGTTCGGCGGCGCCGCCCCCGACGCGCTGGCCGCCCTGATGCGCATGCTGACCTCGCTGCACGACGACAACGGCGACATCCGCGTGCCCGGGCTGCCGCGCGGTTCGTTCCTGGGCCAGGGGCCGTCGGAGGAGGAGTTCAGGAAGACGGCCGGCGTCCTGGACGGGGTCTCCCTGGTGGGCTCGGGCTCGCTGGCGGACCGGCTCTGGTCGTCGTACGCGATCACCGTGACGGGCCTGGACGTGCCGACGGTCTCCGGAGCGGTGAACGCCGTCCAGCCTGCCGCGCGGGCACGCGTGACCGTCCGCGTCCCTCCGGTGGGCGACCCGAAGACCACGGTGAACGCGGTGGTGGAGTTCCTGCGCCAGGTGGCGCCGTGGGGGGTCCAGGTGTCGTTCGGGGACTTCACGGTGGGCTCGGGCTTCCAGGCGGACTCGGGCGGCAAGGCCCGGGCGGCGCTGAACCGCGCCATGGAGTGGGCCTTCGGCCGCCCGCCCCGCGACGTGGGCGCGGGGGGCTCGATTCCGCTGGTGAACACGCTGCTGAAGCAGTTCCCCGCGGCGGAGATCCTGCTGTTCGGGGCGGAGGACGAGGACGCCGCCATTCACGCGCCGAACGAGCGGGTGGACCTGGAGGAGCTACAGCGCGTGGCGACGACCGAGGCCCTGTTCCTCCACGAAATCAGCCTCCCCTCGGCGCTGGGGGTTTAGTAGGTTGCGCAGGCCCACCCACCGTTGCCCTCATGGGTGGTGTGTAGGTGGGCCGAAGCTCACCTGCTGCCAGATCCGTCGGGCCCGGCCCTCAGGGCATCACCTCCGCCGAACCGTTCGCCCCGGTTAGAGCCGTGGCCAGGAACGGACGAGAGCCGACATCGTCGATCCACTCTTGGGCGTCGGCGTCGAGATATCGTGCACGTCTTGGCCGATCGGATCATTCAGGGGCGAGCTGCAACACCGCGGATTCACCGTTGGCGGCCACTGCCGTGATGCTCAGGCCGTTCTCGGTGGCCGTGCTGTCGGTGCCCAGGACGACCTTGAACCTGTTTCCCGAGCTGGAGGAATTGCAGCTGGTGCCGGTGCAGAATCCGCGCTGTGAGTATCCGAGATAGCGCCCGGCAACGGTGACGGTGTCGAACTCGACCGATTGCACCCGTACCGAAGCGACCCCCAGGCGGCGTGGCACAGAGATGTTCGACCCCGCGCTTACCCGCACCTCACACCGTCCGTCGGCGCAGGCGGCGAGATCGGTGCCGTCCGCGGCCGCCGGCAGGCCGGACGAGCTCGAATGCTCGCCCCGCGACGAGGTGTCCGGTGTGGCGTCGCCTTCGGTGTCGTCCGCGGTCGCCGGCAGATCGGACGGGCTCGGAGACTCGCTCCGCGACGCGGCGTCCGGCGAGACGTCGCCACCCGCCGCGCACCCGGCCAGAACCAATGTTCCACCCGCCACCACCGCCGCGACCAGCCGGTGCAGCATGCCTATCCCGTGCGAGACGCCGGGCCTCCGCTCGCCGGTGGTTGTTCCTGGCTTGTCCACGTGCCTGCACTCCTCGTCTGCGACTGCACCCAGCGTAACGAGTCAGCCACCTACAGTGTGCGGAGGGTGACCGGCTCGGCGTCAACTTGACGTGCCGAAGGCGCAAGATTCTTGGAACCGCCGGAGCCGCCCGCGGCAATTACTCGTGTCATGACAAGAGACACCCGAGAGGCAACAGATGCGACACGAGAGCCGGGCGGGCGCGTTGCCGCGGCCCGACGTCCCCGAGACGGGCGGCGGGGGCGCGGCGGTCGCGCCATCCCGGCATGAGTCCGAGCGATTCGCCACCCTGTTCACACTCCACGCCCCCGAGCTCAAGCGGTACGTCGTCCGCCGCCTGGGCCTGGATCCGGCGGACGACATCGTGGCCGAGACGTTCGCGGTGGCGCTGCAGCGGCTGGAGTCGTACGACGTGCACCGGGGCGACGAGCGCTCGTGGTTGTACGGCATCGCCACCAACCTCATCGGGCGGCACCGTCGCCGCGAGATCGGCCTCTACAAGGCACTGAGCCGCACAGGGGCCGACTCGGTGATCGAGCCGTTCACGGACGAGGTCGAGCAGCGGGTGACCGCGGACGGGGCGAGCAGACGGCTGGCGAAGGCGCTGTCCGGACTCTCCCAGAAACACCGGGACACGTTGCTGCTGGTGGCGTGGACGGAGTTGACGTACGAGGAGGCCGCGGTGGCGCTCGGCGTGCCGGTGGGGACCGTGCGGTCGCGGGTCAACCGGGCTCGGAGCAGATTACACAGGGCGCTCGGTGGCATCGATCCAACCGCCACGGAAGAGGGGTAGCAAATGGTGAACGAGATCGAGTTGCTCAGGAAGATGCGGGACGAGGTGCCCTTGCAAACCGATCTGGCGGGGGTGGAGCGCAGGCTGGCCGAGATCAGGACGGGATCACGTGTACGTCGCCCGCGGCGGGCGTACCGGCTGCGGGTGGGGCTGGCGCTGGCGGGGGCCGGGGCACTGGCCGTCGCAGCGGTCGCCGCGATCCAGGGCCGGGACGGCGAGCCGCCGCGCGCCCACACCTTGGCGGTGAAGGCACGCAGCGCGGCGGCGGTACTGGAGAGTGCGGCGCTGGTCGCCGTCCGGGGCAAGGCCGTCGAGATCCGGCCGGACCAGTGGTTCTACATCAAGGAGACACAGCACCTGGCCCATGAGATGCCGGCGTTCGAGCACTGGAGCAAGATGGACGGGACCCAGGACGCGGTACGGGTCAAGGGCAAACTCCGGGTCGGCGAGGCCGAGAAGGGGCCCACGCACGTCGGGCAGACGCAGAAGGAGATCGAGAGCCTGCCGGCCGATCCCGGCGCGTTGCTGCGGCACTTCCGCGATCTCAAGCAGGAGCGGTTCCCGCTGTCGATCTGCCAGCCCAACTGCCCGCCGGAGATCGCGGACAGCGTCAGGGTGTTCGGGGCGATCGGGTGGTACATGAAGTACGGGCCCATGATCCCGCCGGACACGGTCGCGGCGATGTACCGGGCGCTGGCGAGGATCCCGGGCGTGACGGTCGAGGAGAACGTCACGGACGGGGACGGGCGCACCGGGATCGGTGTCATGCTCGACGCCGGGGATTCGGGCAAGGCGTACTACATCCTCGATCCCGGCGACTACCACTACCTCGGGATGAAGATCGTGGACGATGGTCAGACCGTGTCCATGTCCGTGCTCGGCTCCGGGATCGTGGACGAGCCGGGTCAGGTGCCGTAATCGATCAGGCTCAGCAGGCGGTCGGCCTGTGCGCGGTCCGAGGCGGCCAGGGCGACGCCCCTGACCAGGGTCAGCAGGTCGCGCACGTCGAGGTCGGCGCGGACGGCGCCCGCCTGCTTGGCCGCGTCCAGCAGGGCCGAGGCGGTGGCGAGCATGGACGCGTGCCACTCCGCCACCAACGCGGAGCTGCCTTCGTCGTCGGTGACCGCCAGGGCCAGGCCCCGCTTCGTGGTGATGTGGTCCATGAAGAGCCGCAGCCATTCATTCAGCGCCTCGCCGGGTGACTCGGCGGTCAGCAGGGTCTGGCCGCTCGCGCACAGGTGGGCGACCTCGTCGGCGTAGACGGCGACCAGCAGGTCTGTACGGGTGGGGAAATGCCGGTACATGGTGGCGTTCCCGACCCCGGCGCGGCGGGCCACGTCGTCGAGCGGCGCGTCGGTGCCGCGTTCGGCGAAGACCTGCGCGGCCGCGGCCAGCAGTTGGTCATAGTTGCGCTGCGCGTCCGCCCTGCGAGGCCTCTGTCCCATCGGTCTCCTTGCTAAGTGGGGAGTTCCCCGGCTAGTCTAGCCGCGCACATAAACGGGGAACTCCCCACTTAACGGCAGGAGGGCGGCATGATGACGGCCGGCGAAGTGCACAGGCGCATCATCGAGCTGTACGAGGCCAGGCGGATGGACGAGGGGCTGGCGCTCATCGACCCCGACGTGATCGACCACCGGGGCGGCACGGACGGCGACCACCACGGCCTGGCAGCGTGGAAGGACAAGTGGGAGCGGGCCTTCTCCGGCGAGACGGGCTTTCACGACGCGTCCGTCACGGTGGAGCAGAACATCTCCACCGACGACCTGTCGGCCAACGTCTACCTCAGCCGCGGCACGCACACGGCCTCGGGCCGCCGGTACGAGGTGCGGAGCATCGACATGATCCGCGTACGGGACGGCAGGATCGTCGAGCACTGGGCCGTCATGGACACCACGGCCATGCGCCATCAGCTCGGCCTGGATCAGTAATGCCGGTGCACCAGCCGGAGGCCCGTCTCCACCAGGGCCCAGCCCAGGCGCGTCTCCAAGGCGCGGACGACCGAGCCGGACGGCGACCGGGACGCACGGTGCCGCTCCACACCGGCGTTCAGCCGAAGCGCTCGGGCTCGCCGCTCCGCCTCGGCGCGCAGCTCGCGGGCTCGCGTCCGCTCGACGTACAGGTATAAGTCCGGATACATCACACTCACCTCACAGGAAGTCAGGTACGGAACGGGAAGCCGTACGTGTGCACGGCGACGTTCTCGCGCCCCTCGGTGTCACCCGACTCGCGAGCGGCCTGCCCGTGCGCCCGCCACTTCCCGACGACCTCGTTGATCTCGTCGCCGAGCTGACGCACCTCCTTGGCGGTGAGTGAGAGCAGGAATTCCGAGGTGAAGGTCGCGTCGCGCCAGCCGGCCGGCCAGGCGGACTGGGCATCGAGGTAGCTCTCGTACATCTCGCTCATTTGGCGGGCGTGCATGCGGGACAGCGCGGCGTGGACGGCGGCGCTCTCGGGGGCGTCGCGAAAGTCCTCATCCCTGGTGCTGATGGCGGCGTCCGCGCGCCGCCACCAGCGCTCCCGGGCATCGCCGCCCGCCTCCGCCTCCTCGATGAGGCCGTGCGCGGCCAGCTTGCGCAGGTGGTAGCTGACCAGCGAGACGGCCTCGCCCACCTGGTCGGCGAGCTGCGAGGCGGTCGCCGTGCCCGCCACATAGACGGCGCGATAGAGCTTCATGCGCAGCGGGTGGCCCAACGCCTTGAGCGTGTCGAGGTCCTTGATGCGGCGGGTCTTCTCGGTGGCCATAGAACCACCATAGAAGCGAAAGAAAATTTGCGCAATAAAATTTGCGGGTGTGTTAGAAGCGCCAGCGGGTCTGGCTGAACTCACCCTTGCGGAAACCCAGCACCTTCGACGGCGCCACCTCGAACACCAGGGCCTCCCCGTGCGCGCTGTTCACGAACACGCCGTCGCCGACCTCGAAGTGCCACTCCGGCCCGTACTTGGTCTCCCAGGCGTCGGCCAGCCGCTTGAGCCTGCCCGGGTCCGTGACCCGTTCGGCGACCCCCTCCACCACCAGGTCCAGCCCGCCGCTCATCGAGCTGGCGCCGGTCGTGAGGGCGCAGTTCCGGTTGGATTCGAGGTTCCTGGCCTTCTGTTCCTCCGCTCCCGTCGTGAAGCAGAGCGCGTCGTCCTGCCAGACGGCTATCAGCGTCGTGACGTGCGGGCGGCCGTCGGCGCGCACGGTGCTCAGCCAGTACGTCTCAGCGCGTTCGAGCTGGTCGCGGGCCTCGGCCCAGGGCGTGGCCGTGGCGTTCTCGGCGCTGAAGCGGGCGTCCAGTTCAGTGGTGGGTTCCATGTCGCTCCTCGGTTCGGCTCCCATACGTACGGACTTGCCCGGGTGCGGAAACTCATCGCCGGACTAGGGTGAGGGCATGGCGACGTTCGCACTGATCCATGGGGGCGGTGGGTCCGCCTGGGACTGGCACCTGCTGGAGCCCGAGTTACGCGACCGCGGGCACGACGTGGTGGCGGTGAGCCTGCCGGTCGAGGACGAGTCCGCCGGCCTGTTCGACTACGCGGACTCCGTGGTCGAGGCTGTCGGGGACCGTCGCGACCTGGTCGTGGTGGCGCATTCGTGGGGCGGCTTCGTCGGGCCGCTGGTCTGCGCCCGAATGCCGGCCGACCTCCTGGTGCTGGTGACGGCCATGATCCCGGCCCCGGGCGAGCCGCCGAGCGACTGGTGGGCCGACACCGGGTTCGACTCGAAGGACATGTCCGACCCGATCGGCCTCTTTCTCCACGACGTGCCCAGGGACGTAGCCGAGGAGTCGCTGACGAGGTCGCGGAACCACGCGGACAAGGCCATGGCGGAGCCGTGGCCACTGGACGCCTGGCCGGACGTGCCGACGAGGTTCCTGCTGTGCAGGGATGACCGGTTCTTCACACCGGACTTCATGCGCGGTGTCGTACGCGACCGGCTCGGCATCACGCCCGACGAGATCGACGGCAGTCACGCGCCCATGCTGGCCCGGCCGAAGGAACTGGCCGACCGCTTGGAGAGCTACCTCACCGGCAGGTCGTAGACGCGGCGTACGCTGCTGCCCAGCTTGGCCACATCCGCCCCGTACACGTGAATCGACAGCCCCACCTCGTCGCTGGTGTTGCGGACCTTGTGGATGTCCCCGGGCGGCGCGAACCCGCTGACCTCGCCGGGCCGGTTGGCGGCCCGCCCGATCTCCACCAAATGGTCGCCCATGTCACGGTAGAGGGTCTCGTACTCGATACCGCTGATGATGCCGAACGTGCACCACGACACGTGGTCGTGGATCGGCGTCTCCTGGCCGGGGCGCCACACGACGCTCACGATGGAGAAGTCCTCCTGGCTGTAGAGGGGGCGGGAGACGTACCCGTCGGGCGAGCCCTCGCGCTCACGTGGCGTGAGGATGTCGAGCCCGGGGAGCCGGGCTCGGAGCAGGTCGGCGACGGCGAACGCGGTCTCGCCGAGCCCGAGCCTGCGGGCCACGATTTCGGAAATGCCAGACACGAGTTCATCGAGCCCGGGTCTGACGGCGGTGACGACCGCATCCATGGTATCCCCCTAGGGAAAGCCGATAATCTTCCTTCCCCTTCCACGGTGCTACACCTCGACCGATAGGTCCAACAGAACTTCTCTGGCCAACCCATAGATACGATTGATGAATGCTGGATGTAGTGCGCCTACGTGTCCTCGTCGCGGTCGCCCGCACGGGCTCGCTGACCGCCGCCGCCAAAGAGCTTCACTACTCGCAGCCCTCGGTCAGCCACCACCTCGCCCGGCTGGAGGCGGAGACGGGGGCCCGGCTCGTCCAGCGCGTCGGGCGCGGCATCAGGCTCACGGAGGCGGGCCGGCTGCTCGCCGAGCGGGCCGCGGAGATCATCGGACGGCTCGACGCCACCGCCGAGGAGCTCGCCGCGCACGTGGGGCTGCGTTCAGGGCGTGTCAGGCTGGCCGCCTTCCCCTCGGCGCTGGGCACGTTCATCCCGAAGGCGGCCGGGCTGCTGTCCGGCGCGCACCCTGGGCTGCGCCTGCAGCTGACCGAGATCGAGCCGCCGGAGGCGCTCAGGCTGCTGCGGTCCGGGCGAGTGGACGTGGCCGTGATCTTCCGATACGACGACACCGCGCCCGAGGACAACGGCATCCGCATGATCCACCTCCTAGACGACCCCAGCTACCTGGTGTCCAGCGGCCCGCCGGGCGAGCTGGCCGACCACGCGGAGTCGTCCTGGATCGCGGGGTGTGATCGGTGCAGGAGCCATCTGCTGGACATTTGCGACAAGGCTGGGTTCGCGCCGCGGATCTCGTTCACCAGCGACGACATCGTGGCCGTCCAGGCTCTGGTGGCGGCCGGTCTCGGCCTGACCATGCTGCCCGGGCTCGCGCTACAGGCCCACCAACACCCGGACGTGCAGGTGGTGGAGGTGCCCGGCTCGACCAGGCACGTGTACGCCGCGGTCTACGGTGAGCCGCCCCACCCGCCGCCCACGGAGGCGTTGCTGGCGGCGCTGCGGGAAAGCCTTTGACGCCGCTTCTACGATGGCCCCATGCCTGACATCTCGACACTTGCCCTCTTCTGCGTGGCCACCCTCGGCCTGCTCGTGGACCCCGGGCCGGCGGTCCTCTACATCGTCACCCGGAGCGTCTCCCAGGGCCGCGGCGCGGGCCTGATCTCCGTGCTCGGGGTGCACACGGGCTCGCTGGTCCACATCGCGGCCGCGGCGCTGGGCATCAGCGCGCTGCTGGCGGCCTCGGCGACGGCGTTCACCATCGTGAAGTACGTGGGCGTGGCGTACCTGCTCTGGCTCGGCGTACGCAAGCTGATGCGACGGGGCGAGGACGAGGGACCCGTGCAGTTGCCGGTGCAGTCGAAGAGGCGGCTGTTCTGGGAGGGGTTCGTGGTGAATGTGCTCAATCCCAAGACCGCCATCTTCTTCCTCGCCTTCCTCCCCCAGTTCACCAAACCGGACCTTGCGCCGGTCGGACCGCAGATCCTGCTGCTCGGGGTGCTGTGGCTGCTGCTCGGGATGGCCTCCGACGGCACGTACGCGATGCTCTCGTCGGCGCTGGCCGGTCGGGTACGCGGGTCGGTCCGTGCGCGCCGGCGTCTTGACGTGGGGAGTGGGCTCGTTTACCTGGGGCTGGCGGCCTGGCTCACGACCGAGAAGGCATGACAAGCCGGGAAATTTCCCGGCCATAGTGCGATAGTGAGATCGGATCGGGGACGGCACGTCGGGACGTAGCGCATAGGCGGACCCTATGGACACGCCACAGAACCGCCTCGGGCTCGAACGGGTCGTCGAGGTCTACTCAGGTCACGACGACCTCGTCGGCGCGACCGGCTCGGGATATGCGATCGGCGCTGATCTGGTGCTGACCTCCGGGCTGGTGGCGGTTCCCGGCACCCCCTGTCAGGTGCGTACGCCTGGGTCGGGGTGGTGGGCCGAGGCCGAGCCGGTGTGGCGCGGGCGCGGCGGGGCGGGCGCGGTGCTGCTGCGGGTGGCCGGGGCGCCGTGGGACGGCGTTCCCGGCATCGAACACGTCCGCTGGGCCAGGGTGGCGGACACCTCAAGCCCTCGGTGGGCAGCGGGCGGCGGGTCAGGGCAGGAGCGCTTCAGGGTGCGCTGCGCGGCCCGAGGGTTTCCGCGAGCGGAGCGGCGGGGCGGGTTCCGGGGCGTGGAGACGGTGTCCGGCCTGGTCGACGCCTCCACGGGCGCGGTGTCGAAGGTCCTCGAGGTCAGCGTGCTGAGCCCGGGATCCGACGCGCTCTGGCCAGGCTTGCCGGGCGCCGCCCTGCTGGCCGAGCCCGCCGGGCAGATCATCGGCGTGATCACGGCCGGGTACGCCCCGAACCGCCTGGGCGCCGTGCCCGTGACCGCGCTGCTGAGCGACGAACGGTTCCGCGAGCTGGCAGGCGTGGCTCCCGGCGGGCTGGAGACCGTGGCGGAGGGCGAGCCCTCGGCCATGCTCGCCGACCTCCTGACCCCCGCCCGCGACGAACCGCCCCAGGACTGTCCGGACTGGGCGCTCCTGATGGCGCGTCACGCGATGGTGCCGTTCCTGGGGAGGGACGAGGAGCTGGCGCACCTGCGAGCCTGGGCCGCCGAGCCGGCCGCCCTGTCGATCGCGATCCTGACCGGCCGGAGCGGCACGGGCAAGACGAGGCTGGCGAGCGAGCTCTGCGTGGAGCTGGCCGCAGCGGGATGGGACACGGGCTTCCTTCCGCTGGACTCCGCCGGCGCCCCACTGACGAGCCGGACCCTGAACGCGTTACTCCCGACCCTGCTCGTGGTGGACGGTCCGGAGCCGTCCCCGCCCCTGGTGGGCGAGCTGGTACGGCACCTGGCCAAGCACGGGCGCAATCCCCGGGTACGGCTCCTGCTGCTGGCCCGCGAGCCCGGTGAGGCGGAGTGGTGGCGGCGGCTCGACACGGCGGCCGGTGGCTGGCTGAGGCGGCTCAACACCACGGCCGTCCAGCTCAACACCCGTCCGCTCACCCTGCAGGAACGCACGGAGCACGCGCTCGCGGCCATGAAGGCGTTCGCCCCCAGCCGGGCCGCCCTGCCCGCCCCGCCCCGGCTCGACGATCCGGAGTACGGCCTCCCGCTCCACGTCCACCTGGCGGCCCTGCTGCGGCTGTGCGACGGCGACGAGGCAGAGCGGGCAGCCCCTTCGCGCAACGGGTCGGAAGCCGACACTGAGCCGATGCGGCTGCGAGGTGGCGGGCTGTTCAGCCGGTTCCTGGCGCGGGAGAGCGGCCAGTGGGCACGGGTGTGGCCGGCGGGGGAAGAGCGCGTGGACGCCGTGACGGCGCGGCAGGCCGTGGCGGTGCTCACACTCACCGCTCCCACGCCCGCCGAGCTGCCCGGCCTGCTGACGGCCGTTCCGGGACTGCGTGGTCGCGGGCCGGAGAGGCTCCACGGGACCACCATGAACGTGGCGCGCTGGCTGGGCGCGGTCTTCCAGAGCGGCCCGCTCGGCCCGGATCTGGTGGCCGAGCAGCTCCTGGCCGAGACGGACGGCCTGGACGCACTCGTCCTCGCCATCCATGATCACGAGACTCGCACGGCCGGGCACCTCGTGCGCCTGCTTGACGTCCTGCGGCGGTCCGCCCACGGGGAGCGGGTCAGGGCGACGCTACGCGCGCTGATCGGGTCCAGGATCGGCGAGCTCGTCGCGGAGGCCGCGGCCAACCCCGCCACCCGGCTCGGCGACATGCTCAACGCCGCCCTGGCGCTGTTCCCCGCCGACCGGGCGCTCGCCGCGTCCGCTTCCGCCCTGCTGACCCGGACCACCTCGGCCGCCGAGCCGCCGGCCCGGGCGTGGCCAGGAGGCACCGGTTCCGCCGCTGAGCCATCGGCACCAGGCGATGCGCCATCGAGCTGGGCGGGTAGCGCGTCGTCGCCACCGGGGGCGGCCCGTGACGCGTCGCCGGCGCGATGGGGCGGTGGCCCGTCCTCGGTGCGGTGGGGTGTGTCGCCGGTGCGGCGTGGTGCGGGACTCGGGTTGCGGGCGTTGGACGTCACGCTTGGTGAGCTGGCCGTGCGGCATCGCCGGGCGACCGGTGAGCGGATGCCGCTGGCGGGGGCGTTGTCCTGGCTGTCAGGCCGGCTGACAGCCGTGGGGAGGGCGGGCGAGGCGGTCGTGGCGGCGGCGGAGGCCGTTGAGATCTACGCGGCCGCTCCGCCGTACGAGGCGGCGGCCGGGCGGGCGGACGCGCTGTTCAACCTGGGCGCGTGCCTGCTGCTGGCGGGCGAGCCCGGTTCCGCGCTCAAGCCGGCGCAGGAGGCGGCGGCCAGGTTCCGCATCCTGGCCGAGGAGGACCCTGGGTATGCGGGGGAGGCCGCGCGGGCGCATCACAACGTCGCGTGCGCGCTGCTGGAGGTCGGGCAGCTGGGCGAGGCCGTGGAGGCGTTCGAGGCGGCGGGCAGCGAGGCCGGCTTCGCGGCGAACCTGGCAGCGCTCACCGCCGCCGCACAGCGCCGAGCACGCCCGGACTCGACCACCACGCCGACGGTCCGCTCCGCGACGGCGGGTCAGCCACCGGTGGTCCGTTCCGCAACAGCCGGCCAGACGTCGGCGGCGCGTTCCGGGCTGGTGGAGCAGCCGCCGGTCGCAGCCGTCCCAGGTCCGGGGCCGTTGATGCCGTTCGAGGAGGCAGATGCCGCCGCACTTCCCGAGTTGGGCGGCTGCATCGCCGTCGCCGTCACCGCCGCCGTCAAGGACGTGGCTCCGACGGACAGGGACCTGGCCTACCGGCTCCGCCTCCTGGCCGCCTGGCTGGACGAGCACGGCAGGCCGGCCGACGCCGTGGTCCCCGCCTCGGAGGCCGTCGTACGGCTGCGCGGCCTCGCCGTCCAGGAGCCCGGCCTGCGGTTGATGCTTGCCGAAGCCGCCGGACTGCTGGCCGGGCTCCACGCCCGGCTGGAGGACCTGGACGCCGCCGTGCGGTCCGCCGCCGAGGCCGTACGCAACCTGCGTGCTCTGGTCGCCCTGGAGCCCGACGAGCACCGCCATGCCCTGACCGGGCAACTGCTCCGGCTGGGCGAGCTGCTGCTGGTCGACGACCGGCCCGAGGAGGCGCTGAGGCCGTTGCAGGAGGCCGCGAGCGTGGCGGCCGAAAGGCGCACGGCCACGCAAGCCGAACGGCACACGGCGGCGCAGGCCGAGGCCAGGCGGCTGCTCGGCCTCTGCCTGGACGAGCTCGGCCGACCGGCCGACAGCCGGGCGCAGCTGGAGCTCGCCGCCGAGCTGTACGACGTGCTGGGCGCCGAGGACGGCCGCTACCTGCGGCACGCGTCCGAGGTGCGGGCGAGGGCGGCCAGGCTGGAGACGGCGGCCGA
>NZ_JBFAMX010000189.1:0-17593 GCF_040659615.1 Nonomuraea sp. NPDC049784 | reverse complement strand
CGACAGCTATCTGGCCGGCCTGCACCTACGCGGAGCCGTCTTATGGATCCGAAGCCTCCGGCCAGCCTGAAGATCCGAACTTCGTACACGCTCTAAAAGCACATCATGCGTAAACTCGCCATCCCCGCCCTGACCGCCGCCCTCGCCCTGACCCTGGCCGACACTCGATGGGTCGCGTGCGGTGGGCGGCGGTACGTCGCGTGCCCCGGACGGGCCAAACTGGTGGCCATGACACACGATGGCGACGCGGGTGTGCCGGGGTCGTTGGCGAAGGCGCTCACGGACGTGGCGGCCGAGCGGGCGGCGCAGGACGCGATGTGGGGCATGCAGATCCTGCCTGACGGGACCGGTGACGAGGGGACGGTGGCCGAGTCCGATCGGGCCAGGCGCGAGACGGAGGCGGCGGCCGAGGGCGGGGCGCTGACGTGGAGGCACATCCTGGCGGAGGAGGTGCTGGAGGCGTTCGCGGAGACGGACACCGAGCGGTTGCGAGCCGAGCTGATCCAGGTGGCCGCCGTCGCGGTCAAATGGACCCAAGCCCTCGACCGCCGGCCGCTTTCACGCCCGTCGCCAGCGCTTCGCCAAGCACCCGAGCCCGACGACCAGCCGCAGTCGCCTGATCCGGCCCAAGTGCCCGTGCCGGCCCAGGCGTCCGGCTCCCCGGGCGGCGACGGGCAGGGAAGACCGGCGCCAGACAGCCGGATCCTCGAGAGCGACCCTGGCCACGCAACACCGCGGCAGCGTTTCCGGGCCATCGTCGACGTGCACGTGCTCCTCCTCCGCGACACCCACGTCCTGCTCGGCAGGCGCAAAGGCACCGGCTACGGAGACGGACTGTGGCACCTGCCCTCCGGTCACCTCGAGGCCGGAGAGTCGGTGACCGAGGCGGCCGTCAGGGAGGCGAGGGAGGAAGTGGGCGTGGCGATCGACCCGGACGACCTCGCGTTCGCCCACGTCATGCACCGCGCCCCAGAACGCGTCGGCCTCTTCTTCGCCACCCGTGAGTGGACCGGCGACCCGTACAACGCCGAACCGGACAAGTGCTCGGAACTCGCCTGGTGGCCCTTGGACGACCTGCCCAGCGACATGGTCGACTATCCGGCGGCCGCCATCGCGAACGTCCTGGACCAGATCCCCTTCGCCCTGCACGAATGGTCTACAAATCGTTGATGATCCGATAAGAGCGTGTATACAGTCGGGGCATGCTCGACGGACGACTGCTGGTAGACGCCCACTTGCATCCGCCCAGATTGTCCACGCTCAAGCCCGCCTGGACGCGATGGGCCGAGCGGTACGGAGCTCCCGGGTGGCGGTCGGCGTTCGATGAGGACGGGGTGGTCGTTCCGGCGGCGTTCGACGAGTTGCTGGAGGCCGAGGGCGTGGACCGGGCCATCCTGCTCTGCGAGTACAGCCCCAAGGTCACCGGGATCCAGCCGGTCGAGGACCTGCTGCCGATCGTCAAGCACAATCCGGACCGGTTCGCGTTCCTGGCCAACGTCAACCCGCACTTGCACTACCCGATCGCCGCGGAACTGCTGAGACAAGTGGAACTCGGCGCCGTCGGCCTCAAGATCCACCCGGTGCACGGCGGCTTCTCTGCGGCCGACCCCATGATGTACCCCGCGTACCAGACCTGCGCCGAACGCGGCCTGCCGGTCGTCGTGCACTGCGGCACCAGCACGTTCCCCGGCTCGACCAACGCCATGGCCGCGCCCGAGCTGCTCGACCCCGTCCTGCGCGACTTCCCCGAGCTCACGGTGGTGCTCGCGCACGGCGGGCGCGGCTGGTGGTACGACCAGGCGGCCTTCCTCGCCCTCATGCACGAGAACGTCTGGATCGAGCTGTCCGGGCTGCCACCCGCCCGGCTGCCCGACTACTACCAGCGGTTCGACCTGCGGCGGCTGGCCCGCAAGTTCGTCTTCGCCACGGACTGGCCCGGCGTGCCCGGCATAGCGCGCAACGCCCGCGCCCTGGCGGGCCTCGGCCTCGACGACGACACCCTCGCCATGGCCCTCGCGGGCAACGCACTGCGCATCTACTTCAAAAGCACTACATACTCTTGACGTGACTAGCGGTCGCTGTTGAACTTGAAGGCATGACCGGACACCCAGAGGTGTCGTTCGACACCGATCCAGGCCGGTACCGCCACATCCGGCTGGAGGTGGACGGCGAGATCGCCAGGATCGTGCTCAAGGTCGATGAGAGCGGCGGCATCGTCCCCGGGTACGACCTCAAGCTCAACTCGTACGACCTCGGAGTGGACATCGAGCTCCACGACGCGGTCCAGCGCCTCCGCTTCGAGCACCCGCAGGTCCGCGCGGTCGTCATCACCGGAGGGCTGGACAAGGTGTTCTGCGCGGGCGCGAACATCCGCATGCTCGCGCAGTCGTCGCACGCCTGGAAGGTGAACTTCTGCAAGTTCACCAACGAGACCCGCAACGCCATCGAGGACGCGACCGCCCACTCCGGGCAGACGTACCTCGCCGCCATCAACGGCACCGCGGCCGGGGGCGGCTACGAGATCGCCCTCGCCTGCGACCGGATCATCCTGATCGATGACGGTTCCACGGCCGTGTCTCTCCCCGAGGTCCCGCTGCTGGGCGTCCTGCCGGGCACGGGCGGCCTGACCCGTCTCACGGACAAGCGCGGCGTCCGTAAGGACGTGGCCGACGTGTTCGCGACCCGGAGCGAGGGGGTGCGGGGGCAGCGCGCGGTGGAGTGGAAACTCGTCGATGAGGCGGTGCCGCGCAGCAAGTTCGAGGAGACCGTACGCCGCCGCGCCGCCGAAGCCGCCGCCCGCTCCCGCCGCCCGGCCACGGCCACACCCATCCCCTTGCCTCCGCTGCGCCCCGACGGCTACGTGTATTCGACGGTCAAGGCCGAGCTGGACGACCACACGGTCACCATCACCGTGTACGGCCCCGAGAAGGGCAACGGGGCCCAGGCCGGCGGCGGACTCAGCGGACCCGATGGTGGCGAAGTCGGTGGTCCCGGGCTTGCCGGTGGCGATCTCGGTGCTGGTGGTCATGGGCTCGGCGGTGGCGATGGCGCCGGCGATGACGGGGTGGCCGAGGGCGGGTCCGGCCGGGCCGTCGGCGAGGACCACTGGTTCCTGCGGATGACCAGGGAGCTCGACGACCTCATCCTGCGACTGCGGACCAACGAGCTCGAGCGGGGCACGTGGGTGATCAGGACCGAGGGTGACATCGACGCGGTCCTGGCGTACGACATCACGACCGACGAGTGGCCCTACGGCGAAATGAAGCACTACTTCAAGCGGACGTTGAAGCGGCTGGATGTCACAAGTCGTAGCCTGATCGCGCTCATCGACCCGGGCAGCTGCTTCGCCGGGCCGCTACTGGAGCTGGCTCTGGCCTGCGATCGGCAGTACATGCTGGACGACCCCGAGAAACCCAGCGCCATCCAGCTGACGCGCGCCAACTTCGGGGACTACCCCATGGGGAACGGCCTGTCCCGGCTCGCGTCGCGGTTCCACGCCGAGCCTGATCAGGTGGTCAAGCTGGAGCAGGAGGCCGGGCGGCGGATCGACGCGGCCGAGGCGCTGGAGCTGGGGCTGGTGACGTTCGCTCCCGATGACATCGACTGGGATGACGAGGTGCGTCTGGCTCTGGAGGAACGTGCCGCGCTGAGCCCCGACGCGCTCACCGGCATGGAGGCCAACCACCGCTTCGCCGGCCCCGAGACCATGGAAACCAAGATCTTCGGCCGCCTCGCCGCCTGGCAGAACTGGATCTTCACCCGTCCCAACGCCTCGAGTCCTGAAGGCGCGCTGCGCCGTTACGGCACCGGTCAGCGGCCCGCGTACGACCGGACGCGGGTGTGAGGCGCATCCCGGCGCGGGCTGTCGAAGTATGAGGAAGAGGGTCTGAGATGTCCATCGACTACTCCGAGCGCATACCGAACAACGTCAACCTCGCCGAGGACCGCCGCCTGCAGCGGGCACTGGAGTCGTGGCAGCCTCGCTTCCTGCAGTGGTGGTCGGAGATGGGGCCGGCGCTGCCCACCCAGGACGTCTATCTCCGTACGGCCATCGCGGTCGGGCGGGAAGGATGGGCGCATTTCGACCACGTGGCGTTGCCGGAGTACAGGTGGGGCATCTTCCTCGCCGAACGTGACACCGACCGGCGCATCGCGTTCGGCCAGAACAAGGGGCAGCCCGTCTGGCAGCAGGTCCCCGGCGAGTACCGTGCGGACCTGCAGCGACTCATCGTCATCCAGGGCGACACCGAACCGGCCAGCGTCGAGCAGCAGCGGCGCCTCGGACTCACCGCCCCGTCGCTCTACGACCTGCGCAACCTCTTCCAGGTGAACGTGGAAGAAGGACGGCACCTGTGGGCCATGGTCTATCTGTTGCATGCCTATTTCGGCAGGTCCGGGCGGGATGAAGCCGAGGCGCTCCTGATGCGCAACTCGGGCAGCGAGGACTCCCCGCGCATCCTGGGCGCCTTCAACGAGGAGACGCCGGACTGGCTGTCGTTCTACATGTTCACGTACTTCACCGACCGGGATGGGAAGTATCAGCTCGGCACGCTGAAGGAGTCGGCGTTCGATCCGCTGAGCCGTACCTGCGAGTTCATGCTCAAGGAGGAGGCCCACCACATGTTCGTGGGGACCACGGGCGTGGATCGGGTGGTGGAGCGTACGGCGCAGCTCATGCGGGAGCACGACGGCGACGACATCTGGGAGTACGGCGGCATCCCGCTCGACGTCATCCAGAAGTACATCAACTTCCACTACAGCGTGAGCCTCGATCTCTTCGGCGGCGAAACGTCCACCAACGTGGCCAACTACTTCACCGCCGGGCTCAAAGGGCGATGGCAGGAGGAGCGGCGCAAGGACGATCACCTGCTCACCGAGGCGGCCGCCGCCGTGCCGCAGGTCGATCAGGGACGGCTGGTCGACGTCGAGCTCCCCGCGCTCACGGCGCTCAACGCGGACCTGCGCGGCGAGTACATCGCCGACTGCGGCACCGGCGTCAACCGGTGGAACCGGATTCTCGCCGACTACGGTCTCGACGCGACGCTCTACTTGCCGCATGTGGGATTCAACCGCCAGGTGGGTATGTTCGCCGGGCACCACATCTCGCCGGACGGGCGCGTTGCCGAGCCCATGACCTGGGAGGCGTCCCGCGAGCGCTGGTTGCCGACGGCGCAGGACAAGGCACGGGTCCAGGCCCTGATGCGTCCCGTCTACGAACCGGGGAAGATCGCCGCCTGGGTGGCGCCACCCCGCAACGGCATCAACGGCCGGCCGTTCGAGTACGAGTACGTCCATCTATGACCTCTTGGAGGGATGGGCGGATGCCGATGGCCGGCGGTGCTGTGCCATACGCGCGCTTCGTCTCCGAGGGGGCGGGGGGCTCCCGCCGTCCGGGCTGGGGTCCTTGAGGGGCGCGGGGAAGGGATGCGCCGACTCCGCCGCGCGCGGCCGGAGATCACGGGGCGCGGCGTGCCCTGCGGGCGGTCGCCGTCCGTGCAGTGTCCCGTCGGAGGTCGCCGTCCGGAGCCACGGTCAGTCGGTGCAGAGCTCGGACCAGCGGGTTCGGGCGGCGGGGCGCCAGGTGTCGTGGAGGTCGTTGAAGACGTTGGCGGCGCGTACGCCGATCCAGTCCGGAGGCAGGAGCTCCAGAGGCAGCTCCGGGTCCAGCCGCGGAAAGCGGCGCCAGGCGTGCACCAGGCGGATCTGGGCCAGCAGCACGGGATCGCCCGGCTTGGGGCGCAGGCCGGCGAACTCCTGGAGGAAGCCCTGGTACTGGGCCGCCAGCTCCCCGAGATGCCACGCCTGGTCGACGAGGGTGCGCTCGGAGCCGATCCCCGCGTACGGCCCGTTGAAGGAGTACGCCGACAGCTCGAGCCCAAGGCCCTCGACCACCTGCTTGGCCTCGGCCTCGCGGGCGGCGTGCGGGCTGACCCACACCCCGGGCACGGGGCTGCCGAAGCCCGCCCAGGTCAGCCCCGCGCGGAGCTGGTGGCGCAGCTCCCTCCTGGACTCGGGCACGGTGGTGATCAGGACGACCCAGCGGCCGTCCCACGACTCGCGGCGCCGCCCGAAGGCGTAGATGCGCTCGGCCCCCTCCGCCAGGAACTCGCGCCCGCGCCGCGTCAGCGCCCACCGCACCCGCCTGCCGGAGCGCTCGGAGGAGATCCACCCGTCGGCCGCCATCCGCGACAGGGCCTGCCGGGCCGACTTCTCCTCCATGCCGAGACCGCCGAGCACGTGCAGCAGCGTCGACGTCCATGCGGGCCTGCCGTCCGGCAGGACGAACTCGCCGAACACGGTCAGGAGCAGCGCCTTGGCGCTCGCCTGACGGCCGCCGGCGCCGGAGGGCCAGGGGGTGGGCACGGGGCTCAGGGCTCCTTTCGAGAGCATGACGTTCGGTACTTCAATGCTACAAGTCATTGACGGGCCATCAATTCCATGTAGAAGATTTGGCTACGTATATACGCCTGCGGATGGGGACGCCCATGACGTCCGAATCGTTCAACGCCAGCGTCTTTCTCGTGGACCGCCAGGTCGAAGCGGGCCGAAGGGATCACGTCGCCGTGACCGGCCCCGCGGGCACGTTGACCTACGCGCAGCTCGCCGCCCACGTCGCCGATTTCGCGGCCGGGTTACGAACGCTGGGCGTCAGGCCGGAGGAGCGGGTCCTGCTCGTCATGTCCGACCGCCCGGAGACAGTGATCACGATCCTGGCCGTCATGCGCATGGGCGCGGTCGCCGTACCGGTCTCCACCATGTACAACGCCGCCGAGCTCGCCGAGCTCATCCGCGACTCGCGGGCGAGGGTCGTCGTGGCCACCCCCGAGTTCGCGCCGGCGGTGCTGGAAGCCGTCCCGCACACCCCCGACGTGGCCGTGCTCATCCATACGGAAGCACTCACCGACGCGTCGGAAGCCGCGGCGGAGGTGCCGGTATGCCGGTGGTCCGACGTACTGGAATCCGGCCGGACAGCGAGCCACGCCTACGACAGCTGGCGCGACTCGCCCGGGCTCTGGCTCTACACCTCGGGCACCACCGGCGCTCCCAAGGCGGCCATGCACCGGCACGGCGCCATCCAGGACGTCTACGAGGGGTACGGGCGCCAGATCCTCGGCATCCGCCCCGACGACCGGTGCTTCTCGGTCGCGCGGCTGTTCTTCGCGTACGGCATCGGGAACTCCATGTTCTTCCCCCTGGCCGCGGGCGCCACGACGATCCTCGACCCCGCGCGGCCGATCCCCGCCGGCGTGGTCGCGCGGGTGATGGAGGAGCGGCCGACGCTGTTCTTCGCAGGCCCGACGTTCTTCGCGGCGCTGCTCGCCTCCGACGCCCCCGACGACGCCTTCGAGTCGGTACGGCTGGCCGTGTCGGCAGGCGAGGCGCTGCCCGCCGAGATCCACCGCCGCTTCACCCAGCGCTTCGGGGTGGACATCATCGACGGCCTCGGATCCACGGAGGCGCTGCACATCTTCATCTCCAACCGCCCGGGCCAGGTGCGGCCGGGCAGCTCGGGAACCCTCGTACCCGGCTACGAGGCCAAGCTGCTCGACGACTCCGGCGCCCCCGTCAAGGACGGGGAGCCCGGCCACCTGTACGTCCGCGGCGACTCGGTGGCCACCGGATACTGGTGCCGCACGGCCACCACCCGCCAGGTGTTCCTGGGCGAGTGGCTGCGTACGGGAGACACCTACATCAGAGGCGAGGACGGCTTCTTCCAGTGCCTCGGCCGCTCCAACGACATGATCAAGGCGGGCGGCATCTGGGTGTCGCCGATGGAGGTCGAGGCCAGGCTGCTCCAGCACGAGTCGGTGGGCGAATGCGCCGTCGTGGCCTACATCGACAAGGAAGGGCTGGAGAAGCCGGTGGCCTGCGTGGTGTCCGCTCCGGGCCGCACGGTGGACGCCGGCGAGCTCATCGGATTCTGCCGGGACGGTCTGGCCTCCTTCAAGCGCCCCCGCGAGGTCCTGGTCCTGGACGAGCTGCCGAAGACGGCGACCGGCAAGATCCAGCGCGTGGTGATCCGCCAGATCGCCGCCGACCTCCTGGGCAAGGCCCCCTGAACTACGCGGGGAACGCGTCGCGCAGCTCCCGCTTGAGCACCTTGCCCGAGGCGTTCTTGGGCAGGGCGTCCACGAACACCACCCGCTTGGGCGTCTTGAAGGCCGCCAGCCGCCCCCGCAGGAACGCGGTCAGCTCGGCCTCGGTCACCCCCGCCCCCTCGCGCAGGACCACCGCGGCCGTCACCGCCTCGATCCACTTCTCGTCCGGCACCCCGAACACCGCCGCCTCCGCCACCGCCGGATGCTGGTAGATGGCCTCCTCCACCTCGCGGCTCGCCACGTTCTCGCCGCCCGACTTGATCATGTCCTTCTTCCTGTCCACCACGGACAGGTAGCCGTCGGCGTCCATGACGCCCAGGTCGCCGCTGTGGAACCAGCCGCCCCTGAACGCCTCCGCGGTCTTGGCGGGGTCGTTCCAGTAGCCGAGCATGGCGTGCGGGCTGCGGTGGACGATCTCGCCGACCACGCCGGATGGCACGGGCCGGTCCTGGTCGTCGACGATCCTGGTCTCGACGTTGAGGGCCGCCCTGCCGGCCGAGCCGAGCCGGGTGAGCTGCTCCTCCGGGCCGAGGATCGTGGCGACCGGGGCCATCTCGGTCTGGCCGTAGAAGTTGAACAGGCGGACGTCCGGCAGGCGGGTGGCGATCTCCTTCAGCACCTCCACGGGCATGATCGAGGCGCCGTAGTAGCCCTTGCGCAGGGACGACAGGTCGCGGCGGTCGAAGTCGGGGTGGCGCAGCAGGCTGATCCAGACAGTGGGCGGGCAGAAGAGCTTGGTGGCCCGCTCGCCCTCGATCGTGGCCAGAATCGCCGCGGGGCTCGGGCCGGGCAGCACGATGTTGGTGGCGCCGAGGTAGATGCCGGGCGTCAGGAAGCAGTGGAGCTGGGCGCAGTGGTAGAGGGGCAGGGCGTGTACCTCGACGTCGTGGTGGCTCATCTCGCCGTCCACCACGCACGTGACGTACTGGGCGATCAGGCTACGGCTCGACAGCGTGGCGCCCTTGGGGCGGGACTCGGTGCCGCTGGTGTACATGAGCTGGATCGGGTCGTCGTCGGCGATCTCCACCTGCGGCTCCGACACGTCGCCGAAGGCCGCCCACTCCGCGAACGGCTCCCAGCCGTCCGCCGACCCGATCACGCCGCGCACCCTGACCTGGGTGCCGACGGCCGCCTCGGCCACCGGGAGGAGCGCCTCCTCCACGAGGATCCCGGTCGCTCCCGAATGCTCCAGGATGTACGCGACTTCAGCCGATCCGAGCATGAAGTTGATCGGCACGGAGATCGCGCCCAGTCGCGCCAGCGCGAAGTACGTCACCACGAACGCGTGGTTGTTGTGGCTGAAGACGGCGAACCGGTCGCCCTTGCCGACGCCGCGCGCGGCCAGGGCGTTGGCCGTGCGGTTCACGGCGAGGTCGAGGTCGGCGTAGCTCTGGCGCAGGCTGCCGTACACGATGGCGGTCTTGGACGGGTGGCGGGCGGCGGAACGACGGAGGAGATCACCGATGGCGTGCCGGCGAGTCGTCATGCGGGGTTCCCTTGCGATCGCAGAACGATTTCGGCGATCGTACCCGACAGAGGGCTCAATCCAGAGGATCCCACGCAATACGGTCGTAGTGATCGCGGAGACGGGCCATCAGCCCGGCGTCCTGGGGCAGCGGCACCTCGTCCACCCGGCCGACCGGCCACACGCCCCAGGAGTTGCAGAGGAACACCTGGTCGAATCCCGGCAGGTCGGCGGCCTTCAGCGGCCGCCGCTCCTGCGGGACGTCCAATCGCTCCAGCAGCCGCATCGTGATCCCGCGCAGCATCGGCGCGTCCGGCCAGATCAGGCGGCCGTCGGCGAAGCCGCCCAGGTTGGTGATCGAGCCCTCGCTGATCAGGCCGTCGTCGGTGGTGAGCAGCGCCTCGTCGAAGCCCTCGCGCTCGACCTGCCGCCCGACGTGGGCCTGCATCATGCCGGACGCCTGCTTGATGTGCGGCAGATAGCGCTGGCAGGCGACCGGCTTCACGCTCTGCGGACGGGCGGGCGCCTGGTGAGGCTGGGCGGCGGTCGCGATCACGTGCGGCCGGTCGGTCTCCACGACGTACACGCGCACGCTCGCGTCACGCACGTCGTCGCCGAGCACTGCCCGGATGGAGCCGAGCACCGCGGCCCGGTCGAGCGGCACCCCGAAGAGCTCCGCGTTGGCCGCCTCCAGCCGCTCGAAGTGCAGCTCGAGCCCTCGCACGCGGCGGTCCCTGACCTGCATGGCGGTGAAGTGGCCGTAGCGCGCGTGGAGCATGAAGCGCGCGTCGGCGTCCACCAGCCTGCCCTCGATGGCAGCGCGTTCCGTCACCCGAGCTACTTTACGAAGACTCCGACCGACCAGCGAACCGGGCGGTTGGTGTACTCGCCCCAGAGGCTCATCTTCCCGCTGATCGTCACCTGCTTGCCCTTGGGCACCGGGATCAAGGCCATGGCCATCGGATACGGCTTGCCCTCCTGCCAGACGCCGCAGTTCGACACGGAGGAGGACAGCTCCCCGTCGATCCGGAACTGGAACCACATCCGGGAGGCGAGGTCGCCCGTGCAGAGCTGGTCGATGCCGATCTTCCCGTTCTTGCTCCTGACCGTGAGCGTGAAGGAGGCGTCCTGCGGCCACACGCCCGTCGCGGAGCGGGCAAGCTGCATGCCGCCCGCCCGGGTGGGGAACGCCTTGACCGGTGCCGGCTCGACCGGCTGGGCGGGCGGCGTCCATTCGTAGACGGCCACCCTCCAGTCGGTGTCTTCGTACGTGCGCGGCTCGCAGTTCTTGATCTTGCGCGGGCAGCCCCCGGACCCGGACCTGGTCATGTCGAAGGTGACCGTGACCTCCGTCGCGTTCGCCGGCACGACCAGCGGCCGCAGCTGCGTCCTCTTGTGGCATGCCCCGAAGTCCGGGCCGCTGCCGGTGCGCACGCCGTTCACGGCGACGCGCGGCGCGGAATCGCTGAACTCGCCGTCGCACAGCCCGGCCACGTCGATGGGCTTGCCGGAGACCGGCACCTTCAACGACACCTTCCTGACGCCCTCCGCCTTGAGCATGGCGGTGGCCAGACGGCGGTACGCGGTTCCGTCGGCGGAGGTGAACGACTCCGGCAGCCCGGCGGGCTCGGCGGTCGTCTCGCGGCCGGGCCGGGCCGCCGCCGTCGCCGTCCTGTCGCGGTCCGGCACGGTGGCCGTACCGGGGATGAGGTAGATCCCGGCCGCGACGACCGCCACCGCCGCCGCGCCCGACGTCACGCGCCTGCGCAGGCTGGTCCTGCGGATGCGGGAGCGGACCTCGTCGTGCCGGTACGGGTTCGCGGGCGAGGGGGACTCGGCCTGCTCACGCAGGACGTCACGCAGGTCTTGCACGGTCATCGGTGCAGCTCCTTCACGATCGACTCGTCCACTCGCAGCTTGGCCAGCGCCTTCGCGGTCTGGCTCTTGACCGTGCCCTCCTGGCAGCCCAGCAGCCTGGCCACCTCCGCCACCGGCAGGTCCTCGTAGAAGCGCAGCACGATCACCGCGCGCTGCTTGGCGGGCAGCCGGCCGACCGCCTCCCACAGCTCCTCGCGTCGGCCCGCGTCGTCGCGCGCGGGCTCGTCCGGCAGGTCGCCGCTGGGCAGCTCCCTGCTGCGCCACCTGCGGCGCCACCAGGATGTGTACGTGGTCACCAAGACCCTGCGCACGTACGCCTCGGGCTCGTCGATGCCCGGCCAGGCGAACCACGCCTTGGCCAGCGACTCCTGCAGCAGATCCTCCGCCGTCGCCCATTCGCGGGTCAGCAGGTACGCGATGCGTAACAGCCGGTCCGACCTGGCCACCACGAAGTCCTGAAATATCGCCCTATCCGCCAACTTGACCTGCCTTCTGATCGGAGCCTGCCGACGGTAGTGACGCATCGACCGCGACACGAGGTTGCCCACCCACTCCAACGAGGCTCGCGGCAGGTCACCGCAGCCCGACGAACCCCAGGGTCAGACCGAGCCGGCGCGGCTCACCGTGAAGGGGGCCAGCTCACCCAGCCCGCGCACCGACAGCCGGTTGACCTCCCGCAGCCGGAACGCCCGGTCACCTTCCAGTTCCTCCGCGAACTGGGGATCCGCCAGGATCGTCCCCGGCAGCGACAGGGCCGTGAGCCTGCTGGCCAGATTCACCGTGGTGCCGAACACGTCCCCCATGCGCCAGATCACCGGCCCGGACGCCAGCCCCACCCGCAGCTCGGGCATGTCCTTGATCCGCGCGTGCGTCTCCACCAGGCGCAGCGCGATCTCCGCCGCCACGTGCGCCTGGTCGGCCACGAACAGCACGGAGTCGCCCAGCGTCTTGACCACCCGCCCGCCGGTCGAGGTCACGATGTCGGCCGAGCGCCCCTCGAACCTGTCGATCAGCCTGGACAGCTCGCTCCCCGTGATCTGCCTGCTCAGCCGGGTGAACGCGACCAGATCGGCGAAACCGACGGCCAGGCGTACCGCGCTCATGTCCTGCTCGGCCATGCGCCCCGCGGCGGCGGCGAGCTGGCGCTGCCAGGCGTAGACGAGCAGCCGCGCGAGGTCGGGCACCACGAGCTCGGCCCGCCGCCGCCAGGCCCGTGGGCGCTCCGCCAGCGGGACGCCCGCCTGGTCGAGGGTTTCGACGCCCAGCTCGGCCTGCGACTCGGCCAGCCTGGTGGTCGCGCTGCCGAGCGAGCGGGCCACCAGCAGCATGTGCTCCTCGCTGTAGACGCCCGAGCTGACCAGGCCGAGCATCGTCTTGAGCGCCTCCACGTCGGAGTCGGTGAACTCGACCGCGTCGTCGGCCACGTTCGCGAACCCCAGGGCACGCCAGTACCGCCGCGCGCGGTAGACCGGCACCCCCGCCATGTCGGCGACCTGGTGGCTGGTGTAGCGGCGCGGCTCGCGCAGAAAGGCCTCTATCAGCCCATCCCCATCCACGCCCGCCACGCACGCAACATAACACCCGCTACCTTCGCCGACCTGGGCGGTCCCATGGCCGCGCGACACATGGAAGGGCGTCAGTCCAGCAGGGCCCGGAGGGAGGAGCGCTCGCCGGCCGGGACGTAGCCCGCGTAGTAGTCGTACATCGCCTTCCTGGACAGCCGGGCGGCCAGCGGGCCGTCGCCCACCCGCATGGCGTCCAGCACCTCCTCGTGGTGCTGGATGCTCTGCCGCATCAGCGCTTCCCGGTCGTCAGCGTGGGCGATCTTCTCCGAGACCAGCTTGAGCACGATCGAGCGGACCACGTCCGTGCAGATCTGGATGAGCTTGTTGCCGCTCGCCCGCGCCACCGCGTCGTGGAAGGCCACGTCGGCCTCGCCGAACGCGTCCCGGCCCGCCTCCACGGCCTCCCGCATGGACGAGACAGCCGAGGCCATCTCGGCGAGCTCCGCGTCGGTGCGCAGCCGCGCGGCCAGCAGGATGGCCGAGGAGTCGAGCACCATCCTGAACTGCACCAGCTCGGCCAGCGACAGCTCCTCCACCCTGGCCAGGGTCGTCATCGACTTGTGCAGCGCGGCGGGCGAGAACGGCAGCACCTCCGCCCCGTTCGGATCCCCGGGCCGAGACCGCACCAGCCCGCGCGCCTGGAGCACCCGCAGCGCCTCGCGCACGGTGGACCGGCTGACCGAGAACTGCACCATGAGCTCCCGCTCACTCGGCAGCCGCTCGCCCGGTGAGAGCGAGCCGCTCTCGATGGCCTCCTCGACCTGCTCCACCACCCGTTCGTAGGCGCGTACGGTACGCACCGGCTCGAAACGTGGACCACCCATGTAAGCCCCCTTGACCCGAGCCGCCGTCGACTGGCAATGTGCGTAGCCTACTGGTCCGACCAGTGCACTAGCCAGGAGGCTGTAAGACATGAGGCGAATCGGGATCTGGATCGCCGCCGGCGGTCTCCTGCTGGCCACGGCCGCCTGTGGCGGCACCTCCAGCGGCGGGGGCGGCTCCAGCGCTCCCAAGACCCAGGCGCTGTCCGTGGGATTCGTGGCCGAGCCCGCGAACCTGGACTTCACCTCGACCGAGGGCGCCGCCATTCCCCAGGCACTGCTGGTCAACGTCTACGAGGGCCTGGTCAAGCTCGACCAGGACGGTAAGATCGTGCCGCTGCTCGCCGAGAAGTGGGAGGTCTCGCCCGACCGGAAGACCTACACGTTCACGTTGCGCAAGAACGTCAAGTTCAGCAGCGGCGCGCCGTTCACGGCCGACGACGTGGTGTTCTCGCTCGACCGGGTGAAGACGGACTGGAAGCTCAAGATCAAGGCCCAGCTCGACGTCGTCGACAAGGTGGAGAAGAAGGACGACTCCACCGCCGTCGTCACGCTCAAGAAGCCGAGCAACGGCTTCCTCTACTCGATGGCGACCAGGCTCGGCGCCATGTTCAGCCGGACCGGGGTCTCCGACCTGGCCAACAAGCCCGTCGGCACCGGCCCGTACACGCTCGGCTCGTGGCGGCGCGGCGACTCCATCCAGCTCAGCGCGAACCCCTCCTACTGGGGCACGAAGCCGTCGCTGTCGTCGATCACGCTGAAGTACTTCAAGGACGCCACGGCGATGAACAACGCGCTGCTGACCGGCGGCATCGACGTCATCTCCAGTGTGCAGGCGCCGGAGTCGCTGCAGCAGTTCGCCGACCCCAACCGCTTCCAGACGGTCGAGGGCACCACGAACGGCGAGGTCGTGCTGTCGATGAACAACAGCCGCCCGCCGTTCAACGACAAGAAGGCCAGGCAGGCCGTCCGCTACGCGATCGACCACAAGGCGCTGCTGGAGACCGCCTGGGCCGGGCGCGGCCAGCTGATCGGCTCGATGGTGCCGCCCACCGACCCCTGGTACGAGGACCGCACGGGCGACTACCCGTACGACCCGGCCAAGGCCAAGCAGTTGCTCGGCGGCAAGACGCTCAGCGTCAAGATGCGCATCCCCAACCTGCCGTACGCGGTGGCGAGCGCCCAGGTGGTCAAGTCGCAGCTCGCGCAGGTGGGCATCAACGCCGAGATCGAGCCCCTGGAGTTCCCGGCCCGCTGGCTGGACGTGGTGTTCAAGCAGGGCGACTACGACTTGTCCATCATCAACCACGTCGAACCCCGAGACATGGGCATATTTGCCGATAAGTCGTACTACTTCCGCTACGACAACCCCGAGTTCGGCAAGCTGCTCGCCTCCGCCGACGAGGGCACCGAGCAGCAGCAGTCCGACGACCTGAAGAAGGCCGCCAAGCTGCTGTCCGACGACGCGGCGGCCGACTGGCTCTTCCTCTTCCCGAACCTGATCGTGGCGAAGAAGGGCGTCACCGGGCTGCCGAAGAACGCCATCGCCGAGTCCTTCGACTTCACCGCACTCTCCAAGCAGCAGTGACGCTTTACCTGATCAAACGCCTGGCGGTGCTCGTCGCGAGCACCGCCGTGGCCGGCGTGGTGGTGTTCGCGTTCATGGCCCTGCTGCCCGGCGACCCGGCCGAGATCGCGCTCGGCGTGAACGCCACCCCCGACGCGGTGGCGGCGCTGCGCAAGCAGTTCGGCACCGACCGGGCGCCGGTCGTGCAGTTCCTCGACTGGTTCGGCGGGCTCGTCCACGGCGACTTCGGCACCTCGTACGTGACGAGCTCGCCCATCGGCCCGCAGATCAGCGACCGGCTCGGCGTCACGGCCGTGCTCGTGCTCGGCGGCATGGCGGTGGCGCTGGCCATCGCGGTGCCGCTGGGCACGTTCGCCGCCGTGCAGCACCGCAACCCCCTGGGGGCGGCCATCAGCGCGGTCAGCCAGGTCGGCATCGCGATCCCGGCGTTCCTGGCGGGCATCCTGCTGGTGTTCGTGTTCGCCGTGCAGGCCCAGGCGCTGCCGTCCGGCGGCTACGTGCCGATCGCCGAGAATCCGGGGGAGTGGCTGCGCAGCCTGCTGCTGCCGTGGTTGTCGCTCGGGCTCGTGCAGGGCGCGGTGCTCACCCGGTACGTGCGCAGCGCCGTGCTCGACGTGATGCGCGAGGACTACCTGCGCACGGCCCGCGCCAAGGGCAGGGGCAGCACCGGCGCCCTGTGGCGGCACGGCCTGCGCAACGCCTCGATCCCCGTCGTCACCGTGCTCGGCCTGCAACTGGCCACACTCCTGATCGGCGCGGTCGTGGTCGAGCGGGTCTTCGTCATCCCCGGCCTCGGCGACCTGCTGCTCAACGGCGTCGCCGGGCGTGACCTGCTGCTCGTTCAAGGCGTGGTGATGGTGCTGGTGGTGGCCGTGCTGCTGATCAATTTCGTGGTGGACGTGGCCTACCACCTGCTCGACCCGAGGCTGCGATGAGAGGCCGGATCAACGCCGGGCTGGTGGTCGGCGGAGTACTGGTCGGGCTCGTGGTGCTGGCGGCGGTCGTGTCGTTCTTCTGGACGCCGCACGACCCGACGCTCGTGGACGCCGCACGCAAGCTCCGGCAGCCGGGCGGCGGCTACCTCCTGGGGGCCGACAAGTTCGGCCGCGACACGTTCAGCCAGCTCATGGTCGGCGCCAGGACCACCCTCTACGTCGGCATCGTGGCCGTCGGCATCGCCGCCGTCATCGGCACGCCGCTCGGCGTGGTCGCCGGGATGACGCCGCGCGGCTGGCTCTCCGAGCTGATCATGCGGGTCAACGACCTGGTGTTCGCGTTCCCCGCGCTGCTGCTGGCCGTCATGCTCGGCGCGGTCTACGGGGCCGGCACGCTCACCGCGATGATCGCGATCGGCGTGGCCACGGTGCCCGCGTTCGCCCGGGTGGCGCGCGCAGCCACGCTCCAGGTCATGGTGACCGACTACATCCTCGCCGCCAGGGCCGCCGGGCGCCGCCGCACGGCCGTCGCCGTGCGGCACGTGCTGCCGAACATCGGCTCCGTGCTCATCGTGCAGGCGTCGGTGTCGTTCGCGATCGCGATCCTGGCCGAGGCGGCGCTGTCGTTCCTCGGCTTCGGCACCCGCCCGCCGACCCCGTCGTGGGGGCGGATGCTGCAGGAGTCGCAGGAACTGCTGTTCTCGACCCCGCGCCTGGCCCTCTGGCCGGGCCTGGCGATCGCACTGGCCGTGCTCGGCTTCAATCTCCTGGGGGATGGCCTGCGCGACTATCTGGACCCGAAGCTCAGGAGGATCCGTGCTGAGCGTTGAGGGGCTGACCGTACGGGCGGACGAGCTGGAGCTCGTGCACGAGGTGTCGTTCGCCATCGCACCCGGCGAACGGGTCGGGCTGATCGGCGAGTCCGGCTCCGGCAAGTCGCTGACCGCGCTGTCGCTCATGGGACTGCTCCCCGAGGGCGTCACCGCCACGGGCAAGGCAAGGATGGGCGAGCACGACCTGGTCGGCGTGCCGGAGAGCCGGTTGAAGCGCCTGCGCGGCCAGGACGTCTCCATGGTCTTCCAGGAGCCGATGACCGCGCTGAACCCGCTCATGCGCATCGGCGCCCAGGTCGCCGAGGTCATGACCCTGCACGGCCGCTCCCGCCAGGAGGCCCGCGAACGGGCGCTCCACCTGCTGGAACGCGTGCGCCTGCCCGAGCCCGCGCAGATCGCGCGCGCGTAC
>NZ_JBFAMX010000188.1:0-17609 GCF_040659615.1 Nonomuraea sp. NPDC049784 | reverse complement strand
TCTGCCCCAGCCCCAGCAACGCCAGCACCAGGCCGGCGGCGCCGACGGAGGCGCCGAGGGCGCGCCCGCTGAGCGCGATCATGGGGGTGACCGCGCCCACCCCGATTTCGAAGATCAGTGTGGGGAGGAAAACGGCCGGTGCGACTCGGACAAGCGACACTGGCCGGGGGCTCACCTTGTTGACCTCGCTTTACATGCTCGCGATGGGGATAAGGGGATCTTAGGCGTAGCAGCTGGAACCGCCGCCCCCGGGTCTGATCAGCCCCGTCCGGCTGGTGGGCCGGCGGCGCTCGTTGCGGACGGAGTGGTCCACGGCTACGTCCGTGGGAAGGCTGAACTTCGACACCGACAACAGGGCGGCCTTCGAGGCGGCGTAGTCCGCGATCGAGGCGTCGGGCAACCGAGCCGCCTCGCTGGCGACGTGGACGATGCTGCCCCCGGCCGGGGTTCTTCTGCGGGTATGGCAGGGCCGCGCGGGTGAGGCGGACGGCGGCGTGGAGATTGAGCTCGAGGGTGCTGTGCCACTTCTCGTCGTCGATGTCGACGAAGGAATCGTTCGAAGTGAGCAGATCCATGGCTGACTACGGGAAGCCAAGGTGTCAGGCGTGCCGCTTGGTGCGCAGGGCGACGGCGGCGATGAGGACGCCGAGCAGGACGAGGGCGGCGTTGGCGGCGATCGCGATGGTGACGCCGTGCAGGATCGCTCCGGCGGTGACGGCTCCGGCGGTGGTGGCGGTGACGATCGCGGACATGATCGGGGTGCCCATGGTGATGCCGACCTGCTGGGACATCGAGGCGAGTCCGGTGGCCAGCCCCTGCTCGTGGTCGGGCAGGCCGGTGGTGGCGGTGACCATGAAGCCGACGATGACCAGCATGTTGCCGACGCCGCCGAGGAAGGTGGCGGGCAGCAGCAGCCCCATCGAGGCGGAGGTGTCGCCGAGGAACAGCAGCACGGCGGTGAATACCGTCTGCAGCACGCCGCCCGCGATCAGTGTGGTCAGCGTGGAGGTCCGGGCCATGACCTTCGGTGCGATCATGCCGCCGACGACGGTACCCGCGCCCAGGATGCCGAAGGAGATCCCCGCGGTGAGCGCGGAGAAGCCGAGGGTCTTCTGCATGTACAGGGTGAGCAGGTAGACGAGCGAGGTCTCGGTGACGAAGGCCAGCAGACCGAGCACGTTGCCCCAGGCCACATTGCGCTTCTTCAGCACGTGGACGGGGACGAGCGGCTGGGCGGTCTTGCGCTCGATGAAGTAGAAGGTGATCAGCAGCACGATGCCGGCCAGCAGGGAGGCCAGGGCGACCGGGTGGGTCCAGCCGTGTTCGCCGGCCTGGGTGAGGCCGAAGACCAGGGCGAGCAGGCCGAGGGTGACGGCCAGGGCGCCGGGCAGGTCGATCTTGGGACGCGTGGTGGGACGCGACTCCTTGATGACGGCGGGGGCGATCAGCAGGACGGCCAGGGCGACCGGGACGTTGATGAAGAACGCCCACCGCCAGGAGAGCAGGTCGGTCAGCACGCCGCCCAGGACGGCGCCCGCGGTGAAACCGGCGGACATCAGGGCACCGTTCAGGCCGAGCGCCTTCCGCCGCAGCGGGCCCTCGGGGAATGAGATGGTGAGCAGGGCGAGCCCTGCCGGAGTGGCCGCGGCCGTCGCCAGGCCCTGGGCGACACGGGCGACGATGAGGATCTCGGGAGTGGCCGCCAGGCCGCCGGCCAGGGAGGAAAGGCCGAGCAGCGCCAGACTCCCGAGGAAGATCCGCTTACGGCCGACGAGGTCGCCGACCCGTCCGAAGAAGAGGGTGAAGCCGGCGGCGGACAGGGCGAAGGCGGTGGCGATCCACTGAAGGTTGGCCAGGGAGAAGCCGAGGCCGTCGCCGATCGCGGGCAAGGCGACGTTCAGGATCGAGAAGTCGACCGCCAGCATGAACTGGGCGACCAGCAGGACCGCGAGGACCAGCTTGAGGCGGCCGGTGAGGTGCTGTGGAGGGACGCCGGCGGACGAGTCGGCCTCCAGTGCCGACGCGGGCTTGGTTATGGACATGACGGGGGATTCCTTCCGGGTTCGCCGTCGCATCGCGGTGGCGGGCATCCAAGGGAGCCAACGACCCGCCTAAACGGGTCTGTAGTTCCGTTACGATGCAGAACATAGCATCACAACTCCTTCTAATGGAACTAGATTCCCGTTTAAGGCTCCCAGGAGTCAGCCATGACGACCTCACCGCCGCCCGGCAGCGTCCGCCCCGGCAGCGTCCGCCCCGGCGGCCGCACCGCACGCGTCCGCGACGCCGTACTGAAAGCTGCGAGTGACGCGCTCGCGGAACACGGCTTCCACGCCTTGGACCTCACCGAGATCGCCCGAGCGGCGGGCGTCGGCAAGACCACCGTCTACCGTCGCTGGGCCACCCCAGGGGCCCTCGCCGCCGACCTCCTCGACGACATGGCCGCCCAGTCCCTCCCGCGCACCCATACCGGCAACATCGGCGACGACCTGCGGGCCAACGCCCGGCTGGTGGTCAAGACCCTCACCGACCCCCGCCAGGGCCCCCTGTTCAAAGCCCTCATCGCCGCCTCCCTCTGCAACGAGCAGGCCGCGACCGCCCTACATCGCTTCTACGCCGTCCGTATAGAGGAATGGGCCGGCTGCGCCACCGACGCCGTCGAACGCGGCGAGCTCCCCGCCGGAACCGACCCCCACCGGGTCATCGCAGCCGTCTCCGCCCCTCTCTACTACGCCTTCCTCAACACCGGCGAATCTCTCGACGACCGTGCCGCCGACCGTGCCGCCGCGGCGGCTCTCGCGGCCGCGCGAGCAGGAGCACTCTGTTAACGCAGCGCCGGCGCAGGACCGGCTCGCTCCGGGCCAGGCGCAGCACGGCCCGCATCTCCTCGCCGTACCCGATGGCGACCTCCTCTGTGATCGCGATCGCTGAGCGACTGAACGTTGCGGAGGTTGCCACGCTCGATCGGCGTCAGTGACGAAGTCCAGGGCGGCTGGCTCTGCGGTGACGCCTTTCGCAGTGGCGTGATCCCCTAAAAGGGACGACCGGCTGCGCACGCTCGGACTGCGGCCACGGGACGCCCGTTGGATCGCCGCGGGGGAGTTACTGCCGCCGGTGATGGTCGCCGCCGTGGGCGGCCCACTGCTCGGGATGCTGCTCGCATAGCCGGCGCCAGAAGCCTGGCGGCCCTGACGGCTGTGTCGTACGTCACACCGATGTCATGTCACGGGTCGGAGGTCAGCTTGCATCACGTGGTCGTCCGCATGAGGAGAAAGGCACAACGATGACCACACACCACGAAACCGGCACGGCGACCACGCACCACGTTCTGATTCTGGGGGCGGGGTACGCGGGCCTGGCGGCGGCGATCCAGCTCGCGGCTCGGACCAAGGGACGCGAGGACGTGCAGGTGACCCTGGTGAACCCGCAGGAGCGGTTCACCGAGCGGTTGCGGCTGCACATGTCGGCGACCGGGCAGCAGGTCGGCGAGATGAACATTCCGGAGTTGCTGGAGGGCACGGGTGCGGGGTTCGTGCGCGGCTGGGTGACGGCGGTGGACGCGACCGCGAAGATCGTACGGATCGACGACAACCGGGTGCTGCACTACGACACGCTGGTCTACGGGTTGGGCAGCGTGGCGGACACGGCGGCGGTCCCGGGCGTGGAGCACCACGCGTACACCTTCAACAGTGTCCAGGACGCCGAGTTGCTGGCCGATCGGCTGGCTCGGCTCGACAGCGGCACGGTCGTGGTCTGCGGCAGCGGGCTGACCGGCATCGAGTCGGCCGCGGAGATCGCCGAACGGCGTCCGGAGCTGAACGTCGTGCTGCTGGGCCGGCAGGAGCCCGGCGCGGCCATGAGCCCCAAGCCGAAGGCGTATCTGCAGGCCGCGCTCGCGCGCCTGGGTGTCCGGGTGCGCACCGGGATCGAAGTGGTGAAGGTGCTGCCCGACTCGGTCGAGCTGGCGGGCGGGGAGAACATCGCCGCCGATGTCGTCCTGTGGACGAGCGGTACGCGCGTGTCGCCGCTGGCGGCCGCCGCCGGTCTGACCGTTGACGAGCGCGGCCGCGTCGTCACCGACGCCGCGCTGCGGTCGGTGTCGCACCCGGATGTGTACGCCGTGGGCGACGCCGCCGCGATCCGCCAGGGCTACGGCGTCATGCACGGCACCTGCCAGGGCGGCATGCCGACCGGTGTGCATGCCGCGGTGTCGATCGTCCGCGCGCTGAACGGCAAGCAGCCCAAGCCGTTCCGCTTCGGCTACTACCACACGCCGGTGAGCCTGGGACGGCACGATGCGGTCGTTCAGTTCACCCACCCCGACGACAGCCCCCGACGGGTGTATCTGACCGGCCGCATGGCGGCACGGTATAAGGAGACGGTGACTGCTTCGCCCTGGCCGACCTATGGCCGCATGAAGAAGATGCCTGCCTCGGGCGCGTTCTGGCCCCGCGGCGGCCGCTTCACCCGTATCCGGGGTGTGCGGTGACCCACGTGTCCCCTGACCACGACCAGCAGGTGTTCAACCAGCATCGCAACCTGCTGTTCTCGGTGGCCTACCGCATCCTCGGCACCGCTGCTGACGCCGAGGACGCGGTCCAGGACGCCTGGATCAGATGGTCGGCCGACGATCGCTCGCAGGTGGCCGATCCCAAGGCCTATTTGGCGCGGATCGTGTCGAATCTGGCGCTGCAACGGCTGCGCTCCACTCAGCACCAGCGCGAGACCTATGTGGGGCCGTGGCTTCCGGAGCCCATCCTCACCAGCGGTGACACCGCCGACGACATCACGAATGCCGAGTCGGTATCGACGGCGATGCTGGTGGTGCTGGAAACCCTGAGCCCGCTTGAGCGTGCGGTGTTCGTGCTGAAGGAGGTCTTCGACTTCAGCCATGCCGAGATCGCGGAGGCGGTGGAGCGTTCCGAGGCCGCGGTGCGCCAGGCCGCGCACCGCGCTCGCCAGCACGTACAGGCCCGGCGGCCGCGCTTCACCGCGGACCGGTCGCGGCAGCGCGACGTCACCGAGCGGTTCCTCGCCGCCGCGACCGGGGGTGACATCAACACCCTCATGGAACTGCTGTCCCCTGACGTCACACTGTGGACCGACGGCGGGGGCAAGGTCCGCCAGGCCCTGCGTCCGGTCGTGGGCGCGCAAACGGTGGCCTCCTGGTTCGCCGGCATCGGAAAGGTCACCTACCAGGGCGTCGTGCCTGCCGACATGAACGCCGAACTGGTCGAGATCAACGGCGGCCCAGGCGTGGTGTTCAGCGGCCTGGGCCGCGTGATCGCCACTGTCACTTTCGATTTCGACGCCGACGGCCGCATCACCACCATCCACAACGTTGCCAACCCGGACAAACTCCGGGCCGTCGCCGGCGGGACCACCCGCGACATCGGCACTCCCTGAGACCTCCGCGGGCGTGGACCCGCGGAGCGGCTGGGCCGGCGCTGGTCATCAGGCACTGTTCGCGGTGTGGCATCCGGTTGCCGGAACGTCTCGACGAGGAGCGACAGGCGTGGGTCGAGAAGGACCCGAGGCGTGGCGCACCGCTCACATCCGGCCGACAAGGGCGACGATCAGGGTGGCCACGCCGCTCTGAACCACGGACAGCACCCCGTCCTTGGCGCCGGCGGCGATTGCATGGCCGAGCGCCCGCAGGCGACCCGGGTGCGCCTCCACCGCGGCGACGACAGCGCCGGGGTCGGCGACGGCGCCGTCCGGGGTGACCGCGCCTTCGTGGGTCAACTGGGCGATGAAGGCCCGCAGTTCCGCCACGGCGGCGTCCAGTTCGGCCCTGGACACCCCGGCCGAGTTGTTGACGGTGAAGGTGCTGTTGGCGCCCGTCTGCTTGTACTGGTCTCCGCCGACCTTGTCGCCGTACACGTACTCCGCCATGAGATCGCCTCTCGGTGGTTACCTGTTGAAGGTCATCCTGCTGTCGCTGCCGGTCTGCTTGTGCTGGTCGCCCATGACGACGTCGCCACTGACGTGGATGGTCTGCTCGTTCGAGGGTGGGTCCTCGATGGCGTCGACGATCCTGTCCTTGATGCGGTGAAGCTCGCTGGAATCGGTGCCGGACAGGGCGGTGTACTGGGTGCCGGCGGTCTCGATGACCAGCGCGTATCGCTTCTTCCTGATCAGCCGGTAGAACAGCACGATCAGCAGGTACGTCATGCGGATCCCGGCCAGAGCCGCGGCGAGCATGGTGAACTGGCGCGCCGTCGCCTCCAGGTCGAAGCCGGGGTCGAGCTCCGGCAGCACCACCAGGGCGGCCACGCCGATGCCCGCGAGCAGCACCAGGAGGATGACGATCTGCTGGAGCGGGTAGAACGTCGCCTGCTTGCCCGCTGGGACCAGCCGCAGGGTCTGCACCCGGGAGATGTTCGCCAGCGGGTAGACCTCGTGCCCGATCTTCACGACCCGCTTGCTGATGCGGATCTCGCCGACCTTCTGCTTCGCCATCACGCCGTCCTCGCTTTTCCGGGTGACCCGAGGTCTTCATGGTCGTCCGGATCGTGGCGGCGCGGTTGAGTACCCCCTACCTAATTCTCGGGTTCGGGGAAAGGCGGTCGGCGGGGCGATTGAGCAGAGCGGCAGCCGCGAAGAGAGCCACGGCGAACAGTGCCGGTCCGACCGTCTTGGCCATGTCGTGCTCGGCCGCGCCCAGTGCCGAGTCCAGCACCTGGACGACGCCGTTGAGCCCGAGTACCAGGCGCAGCGGGCCCCAGGAACGAGTGACCGTCAACCACAGTGCCGAGCCGAGCAGGACCACACTGCGTGCGGCCATGTAGCCGGCATAGGTCCGGGCCCCGGGCGCCTCACCGCCTGGAACAAGGTCGCCTGGGGCGAACAGCCCGCTTACGGCGAAGTATCCAGAGGCGAGGGCGGTGGCAAGAGCCACGACCACGGCAAATGGTTTCGCACCCCTATCATTCGGTAGCCGAATCATATGGGCACGCTATCGTTTGGGTCATGATGGCGCAAGACTCGGTAACTGACACGGCGGTGTTCCAGCTCGGCAAGCTCGGGCAGGCGGTAACCAGCCGATTCGCGGAGGCTCTGGCCCCGCTCGGTCTGCGGCCACGGCATTGCGGGGTGCTGGAAGTTCTGACGAGCAATCCGATGGCGCAACTGGACCTGTCCAGGTTCCTGGGGGTTACACCCAGCGTGATTGTGGACATGTTGGACGAACTGCAGGAACTCGGAGCGATCCGTCGGGTCCGTGACACCGCCGACCGTCGCCGCCAGCTCATTGAACTCACGGACGAGGGGCGCGCTCTTGCCCACCACGCCGTGCTCTTGGCCCGGCGCATGGACACCGAACTGTTCGGCGCGCTCGATCCCGGCCGGGCGGCGGCGCTACGCGAGTCGCTGAGTGCGCTGGCCGCCACCTACGGCGTGCCCGGTGTCGCGCGCGGCCACGACCGCTGATCCTCACCCACGGTTGGGTGAACTCGCCGATCGAGTTGCCGGATCTGCTCGTGGGCGGTATGTGTGCCTTCTTCGCCATGCCGCAATGAGCGGTCGGGCGGTTCGGAGGCCAACGTTGCCAGACCAGGAGGTTCATGGTCAGGTATGAGCTGGTCGAGTCCATCACGTTCGTCACCTTGACCAGGCCGATCGTGGTGTCGGTGAATGCGCAGACCAGCTGGCCCTTAACCTCCTCCACCGGGACTTGCTCGGTGTATCTGGTGTTGTCGACGCAGGCCCGGGGAGAGGACGGCCATATTGGTGGCGCACAGGTAGCTGGAGCAGTTTGCTGCCCACCCCGCCTTCCTCCGTGACGGCCGGGGTCTGCTCCGCGGCGGAGGTTTCCGAAATTGTGGAGCGCTGTTCTTTGTCCCGTGAGCGGCCTATTTCAAATACTGGTGTCTCCGCTCGACCTGTCATGTTTACTTCGCCGTCATCCGGCTCTTTCATTATTTGAAGTACGAGTTACGGCGGGGGGCGGGTGTCAGTCGCCGAATCGGCGTCCAACCAGCTTGCACCGGCAGGTGGACAGCGAGATTCGGGGCAGAGCGAACGGAGGTATGCATGGACGTACGCCTGGACCATCTCGTCTGCTGGGTCGCCGACCAGCTCAGCTCCTTGCGCTTCTACGAGCAGGTGATCGGCCTGCCCGGGGTGCGGGCTGAGGAGTTTCGTGAGGGAGAGGCGGCCTTTCCGAGCGTGCGGGTCTCCTCCGAGACCATCCTCGACCTGATGGCGTACGACGCCTCCAGGGGCGTGGAAGAGGGCACCGGCATCAAGGGGAGCGCCGGGCATCCGATCAACCATTTCTGCCTGGCCGTCGGCAAGGAGGACTTCGACGCCCTCCAGGTCAGGCTGAAGCAGCACGGAGTCGAGATCAGCGGCACCGGGACCAACTCGTTCGGCGCGCAGGGCATCGCGCCGGAGACGATTTTCTTCCCGGATCCCGATGGCAACGTCCTGGAAGTCCGCTATTACGAGTGACGGCGAAGGCGTGCCCGGGCGGCGCGGCGTACCAGGGGGCCCATGTCGTCCAGGGCTGTCGCCAGCGTGGCCAGCCCCTCCAGGGCGTCGAACGCGTGGTTCGCGCCTTCCGGGTCCACGCCCTCGTAGAGCTCCAGGCCCACGAACGCGGCCGCCGTGGCCTTGGCCAGCCCCGGCACGTCCACGAACTCGGCCAGCGGCGACTTCGCCAGCACCCTGCCCAGCGCCCGCTCCACCTCCTCGATCCACAGGTTAAGGCCGGTGGTGGTCGCCGGGACGAGTTTCGGGTCGGTCTGGCTGCCTGCGAGGAGCTGGGCCAGCGCCGCCACGCTCCCTTCCGCCCGTTCCTCGGCGTGTAGCGAGCGGCCAAGGTCGAGGAGCTCGCGCAGGGTGGTCACGGCGGCGAAGCGGGCGCGGTAGAGGGCTATGCGCTGCTGCGCGCCGTGCTCGCAGGCGGCGGCGAGGAGCTGGTCGACGCTGCCGAAGTGGTAGAAGACCAGGGCCTGGTTCACCCCCGCCTCGGCCGCGATCGTACGGGCGGAGACGCCCGCCATGCCGTGCTTCCTTAACGTCACGAGCGCGGCTTCGAGCAGCTTGGTACGTGTGTCGGCCACCGGGGTTCCTTACGCGTCAGCAGCGGGCGTCCTCTCGCCTGGGCCTCACGGTAGCGGGAACACCGTGCTCCGCGACCTCCACGTACTCGGCTGTGAAGCTGCCCCAGTAGCCGAAGATCCGGCCCAGCCACGGGTTGGACACCGTCACCGCGATCCTGAACCGCCCCGCCTGGTCGTCGAAGTGCTCGCTGACCACCGCCGTGCCCGTGGCGGCCGGCGGGATGGTGACGGCGAGCGGGCCTTCGAGGAAACGCTGGCGGCCCGAGCGGATGACCAGCCCGCCCCGATCGTCGACGGAGAGGTCGAGCGGGGTGGCCAGGTGCTGGTGGGTGCCTAAATAGTCGACGACCCGGGCGCGGGCGTCGTCGTAGACCATGGTGGCGTCGAACCGGCCGCGGGGGAACGTGCGGACGAACGTGACGGTCTCGCGGCCGTACGAATCGAGGTAGGGGTAGTTCTCGATCCGGAAGGGGATGTCCGCTCCGACATCCGGGACGAGGACGTTTCTGCGGCTGCCGAGCGCCAGGAACGGGCGGATGTGGGGGCCGGCGTTCCAGATGCGGCTCATGACGCCCCTGCCTATGCACGCTTCGCCGCTGTCGAGCCCGACGCTGAACCGGCGCTGGAGCTGGGGGTGGAGGCGGCCGAACGCGCCGCCGAGCGCGCGCTGGAAGATCGAGGGCATGGTGCTCCAATCCGTCGTCTGTCTCGTTCGGGTGGCCGGCGCAGGCAGCGGCGGGCCGCTGGGGTGCCCGGCAACGGAGGCAGGACCAGGGCGGCCCCGAGTACGGCGAGCGCGGGCAGGGGTGGCAGGACCGCGGCCGCGAGCAGCACCGAGACCGCTCTCGCCCCGGCCTCGGCCAGGGCCCGGCGCAGCGAACGCTCCGGCGTCCTGCCGGTCTCCAGCCACAGGCGCAACCGGTCGAACGACCATGCGGTGGCCCACCACATCAGCCGGCCGGGCAGCACGCGCGGGCGGTAGTCGTACGAGGTGAGGAACCTCACACCGTCCGCCACCGGGACATAGCGCCAGTAGCCGGAACCCGCGCGGATGGGCGAGAGCGGGTGGCTCGAGCCGAATCGCAGCGCCGACGTCCGGCCTCCGTCCGGCCCGTGCCGGTTGCCCGTGCTGACCCCCACGCCGCTGACGCCCAGCGTGGAGTAGCGGAACGCCTGTCCGCCGTCGCCTGGGGCGAGGTATTCGATGCGGCCGAACCGCAGGTCCCAGCGCTGGTGCCGGGACGGGTCCTGGGTGGCCTGCCATACGTCTTCCAGGTCCGCCTTGATCCGGGTCTCGATGTAGAGCCGCATGTGCATCACGTCCCCTTTTTAAGCGACTGCTCAAATATAGGCACGATTTGAGCGAGTGCTCAACCCTCACTCGGAAGTGTCGGTCGGGTCTGGTACACAGGCGGCATGGGTGTGAGCGTCGATGAGTTCCTCGAGATGTTGGAGAAGCTGCCAGAGGTCCGGATGAGCCATGGCGGTGAGTGGATCGGCATCAAGGTGCGCGACAAGGGCTTCGGCTACCTGTGGGAGGCCACCGAGACGGTCGGGCTCAAGGCCACGCTCGAAGAGCAGATCGCGCTGGTGGCCGAGCGGCCCGAGGTGTTCGAGGTGCAGTTCACGGCCGGGCGGTTCGGCTGGGTGGTGGTGCACCTCGACAAGATCGACTCTGACGAGTTGTTCGAGCTGGTGGCCGAGGCGTGGTGCCTGACCGCGCCCAAGGGGATGGTCGCCGAGTTCGAGGCGGCTCATCAAATAGGGCAGCAGGCCTCATAGCCAACATCGAAGGGTAATCTCCGACAATGTGGACGTTCGGTTGCGGGAGTGGCGTGAGGGCGATGCCCCGGTCGTGCTGCGGGCCTTTCAGTCCGCGGATCTCCGTACGCAGGCGCCCTTCCCCGTTGTCACGCTCAAGGACGCCATGGGATGGATCGCTGGGTGGGCCGGTGTCGGCCACGCGTTCGCCGTGACGGTGGACGGGCGGGTTGTCGGGAATGTCGCGGTGTCCCGGATCGATGATCACGACACTGGGTGGGTGTCCTACTGGGTCGTGCCCGAGGCCAGGGGGCGGGGCATCGCCGTGGCGGCCACCGAGGAACTGGCGCGGTGGGCGTTCGGCGAGCGGGGGCTTTACCGGCTGGAGCTTGGGCACCGTACGAACAATCCGGCATCGTGCAGGGTCGCCACGAAGGCGGGGTTCCGGCCAGAGGGCATCGAGCGCGGCAAGCTCTCTTACGAGGGCGTCCGGTACGACGTCGAACGGCACGCGCGCCTGGCCACCGATCCCCCTGTCACCGTCACGCACAGCTGACCCCGATGAGCGGTAGGTGGCCTCCTGCCCATCCAGTGATCTACCCTTTCTTGGTGGACAGCGAGAGTCTGGCCGCGGCCGGCCTCCTCGAGACCCTGAGCCGGGCGTCAGGGATGCTCGCCGAATTACACCACCCCTTCGTCAGAAGCGAGCCCTTCTCCTATTTCCTCCCGCCCGCGGGAGCCCGCGTCGGCGCCGACCTCACACTGCCCGACGGCCGCGTGGTCCGCTTCGAGGTCGCCATCAGCGCCTCCAGTGGCGCCTTCCATGTCGAGGGATCGATCACCGCGGAGGACGAGACGCTGCTCGAGTTGCCGCGCAAGAGCGTCCCCAGCATCCACGACGGCCTGGGCGTGCTCGACGACTACGCGGGGGAGGTGATCGCCCCAGCCGGACGGCTGATCGACCAGCTACTGGACGAGATTGTCTAATTGTCAGACAATGAGGCCATGAGAAATGGACCCCTCACGGTTGTCGCTGCCTCCGTACTCTGGGGCACGGCCGGGACGGCAGGACTGCTCGTCTCCGCCGACTCCGTCGCCCTGGCCGCCGCGCGGCTGGTCATCGGGGGTACGGCGCTCGCCCTTCTGGCCGGTGCGAGCGTCAGGAAGGCGATCAGGCCGAGCCTGCTGCTGGCCGCCGTCGCGGTGGCCGCCTACCAACTCTGCTTCTTCGCGGCCGTCAGCCGCACAGGAGTCGCCATCGGGACCGTGGTGGCGATCGGGAGCGGTCCCGTCTTCACGGGGCTGCTCTCCTGGGTCCTCCACGGGCGCCGGCCGAGCGGGCGCTGGACCGCGGCGACAGCGGCGGCCATCTGCGGATGCGCGGCGCTGATCGTCGGAGGCGGCGCCGAGGCAGGTGGGCAGGCGGTGTCCGGGGTGCTGTTCGCGCTGCTCGGCGGCGTGCTCTACGCCTTCTACGCGGTGATGGCGGCGCAGGCGATCGGCCAGGGGGCCCGGTCCGACGCGGTGATGGGGGTGCTGTTCGGTGGGGCAGCCGTGATCATGCTGCCGGTGCTGCTGGTGAGCGGGATCGGATGGATGGGGGAGCCGCGCGGGCTGCTCGCCGTGCTCTATCTGGGCCTCGGCACCACCGCCCTGTCCTACTTGCTGTACGGCCGGGGCCTGCGGACCACTCCGGTGGCCACGGCCGCCACGCTGGCGCTCGCCGAGCCGGCCGTCGCGGCGCTGCTCGGCCTGGTGGTGCTCGGCGAGCGGCTGACCCCGATCTCGATCGCGGGGCTGGTGATGCTGGCACTCAGCCTGCTGGCGGTCGCCGTACCCGAGAAGGCGGGAGAGGAAGCCGTATCGGAAAGGGAGCTAGAGTCGCAGCCGTGACGTTGCCGCTCAGACCCGTCTCCACCGTCGGCGCGCTCGCCGACGCCCTGCGCAGCAGGGTGCTCTCCGGCGAGATCGCGCCCGGCACCCCGCTGCCCGAGCAGGAGATCGCCGCGTCGTACGGCGTCGCCAGGCCGACCGTGCGGGAGGCGCTGGCGAGCCTCGTCCACGAAGGACTGCTGAGGCGCGAGCGCAACCGCAGCGCCTATGTCCCGGAGGTGACGCTTTCGGACCTCGACGATCTCATGTACGTACGCCGCCCGCTCGAAGACCTGATGGCGCGGGCCATGGCCGGCCGGCGGGTGCCGGAGGCCGAGTCCGCCCTGCACCGCATGGCCGCGCTGCCTGCCGACGCGCCCTGGTCGGAGAGCGTGGCCGAGCACATGGCGCTGCACCAGGCGCTGATCGAGGCCGTGGGGAGTCCGCGGCTGGAGCGCCTCTACGGCGTCCTGGCGGCCGAGACGCGGCTTGGGCTGGTGCGGTTGCGCGAGGTCTACACCGACAGGGACGTGCTGGTGCGCGAGCACCGCGAGCTGCTCGACGTGATCGCCGGCGGGCCGGAGGACGCCGCCAGGGCGGCGGTCGCGGCGCACCTCAGCCACTCATGGGGCGGCGCCTGAGGGGCCGAGGCGCACCATTGCGCGCGAACCCTTGCGGGACAGCCCCGGAACTCGCAAGAATCGCGGCCATGCACGGCAATCCGATGCCGGACTCCTACGTGTATGTCACGGAAGAGGGCGTCACTCGTCACTACGCGGACGGTAGCGTCGAGGCCCTCGCATGGGAGGACGTGGTCGAGGTCCGTGTAGTCACCGAATCCGGAGAAGACGTCCTCTACATCCTGCTCGACCGCGACGGCGAGGGCTGCGTCGTCCCACGCTCGGCCACGGACGCCACGTTCCTGGCGCGCCTGCGCTATCTGCCGGATTTCGACCTCGAACGGCTGGCCCTGGCCGCCGACTCCGCGCACGACGGGGTTGTGGTCGTCTGGCGCAGTCCGGACCCGCCGTCCGCATTGCCGGACCTGGAGTACGACTAAGCGGGTCCGTAACGCGACAACCTGGCGAAATGTTGCCGTAAACCGCGCATTTTCTCAGCGGGTCCGCTGCACTTATGGACCGTTCCGTCAAGTCCCAAGACCACCCGACATTCGTCCAGTTGTGGACATTTGACGTTATTCCCCCTGCCGGAATGGATCTTTACTCTTTATTGGGGGCCGCCGCCCTTGATTGTGCGTGGGACCTGTCAACCCATGTGGTTCAAGGAACGTCCAGTTATCGCGGTGCACAGAGTTGTCAGGGTGGTGCTATGAGGGTGGGGACTGGGGAGTCCGCTGTCGTGCTCCTCGGGGCCGTGCCGCGTCGCGCGTCGAGCATTTGGACGCGCGCGTACCTACGGCTCCTGTTATGTGGGGACACGATGTGCGCTCTGCTGGCATGCGTATGCGTGCTCGGCATCCGGCTGATGGCCGGCGTGTTCATTCCGGTGGTCGAGTTCATGCTGGGATTCGGCCTGGTCGTCGCCTGGCCCGCCGCGCTCATGATGGGCGGGGCGTACCGCCAGCGCGCGCACGGCGAGGGAACGGAGGAGTTCAAGGCCGTCTTCAACGGCGGCGTCGGCCTGATGGCCACGGTCGCCATCATGGCCTACGCCACGCAGACCGTCATCGCGCGTAGTTTCGTGATGGCGATGCTGCCGCTGGCGCTGCTTTCCACGCTCTATTACCGCTACCGGATGCGTAAACGTCTCCACCGGAAGCGAGCGGTGGGCGACTACATGCGCCAGGTGATCGCGGTAGGGCATCGGGAGTCGATTCTCGACCTGGTGGTGCAGTTCAGGCGTCAGCCGCATCACGGAATGCAGGTGGTGGGAGCCTGCCTTCCTGAGCACGCGATGGACGTCGATCTGGACGGCATCCCGGTGCTCGGTTCCTTCGGCGACGTAGCGGCGGTGGTCGAGCGCGAGCAGGCCGACGCCGTGGCCGTGCTGGCCTGCCCGGAGCTGGACGGGGCCACGCTGCGGCGCCTGGCCTGGAGCCTGGAGACCGCGCGTACCGATCTCTTCGTGGCACCCGCGCTCATGGACGTGGCCGGGCCGCGCATCAGCATCAGGCCGGTCGCGGGGATGCCGCTCCTGCACCTGGAACATCCCGAGTTCGACGGCACCAAGCAGGTCGTGAAGACCGTGTTCGACCGCCTGGTCGCGACGGTGGCGCTGCTGCTCCTGGCGCTGCCGCTGCTGGCCATCGCGCTGGTGATCCGCCTCACCAGCCAGGGGCCCGCGCTGTTCTACCAGACTCGCGTCGGAAAAGGCGGCAAAGAGTTCCAGGTCGTGAAATTTCGGACGATGGTGGCGGATGCCGAGCAGCTCAAAGATGCACTACTCGATGCGAACGAGTTCGACGGGGTGCTCTTCAAGATTAGGAACGATCCAAGAATCACTCGGGTAGGCGCTTTCCTGCGGAAATACTCGCTCGATGAGCTGCCCCAGCTGCTCAATGTTCTACGCGGTGAGATGTCTCTCGTCGGCCCGCGCCCACCGCTGCCGGAAGAGGTGGACAAGTACGGCATCGACGTCCGCCGCCGCCTGGTGGTCAAGCCGGGCATGACCGGGCTCTGGCAGGTCAGCGGCCGCTCCAACCTGACGTGGGAGGAGTCCGTACGCCTCGACCTGCGGTACGTGGAGAACTGGTCGCTCATCCTCGATCTGCAGATCCTCTGGAAGACCTGGTCCGTCGTCACCCGTGGAGAAGGGGCTTACTAGCGGTGAAAGCACTCGTGCTCGCCGGGGGATCGGGCACACGGCTCCGACCCATCACGCACACGTCGGCCAAGCAACTGGTTCCGGTCGCGAACAAGCCGGTCCTGTTCTACGGCCTGGAGGCGATCGCCGCGGCGGGGATCAGGGAGCTCGGCCTGGTGGTCGGGGACACGCAGGCCGAGATCGAGTCGGCCGTGGGTGACGGCTCGGCGTTCGGCCTGCAGGTGACCTACCTGCGGCAGGAGGCGCCGCTCGGGCTGGCGCACGGGGTGCTGATCGCCCGAGAATTCCTCGGCGACGAGGACTTCGTCATGTACCTGGGCGACAACTTCATCGTGGGCGGCATCAACGGCCTGGTCGACAGGTTCGCCCGCGAGCGGCCCGCGGCCCAGATCATGCTCACCAGGGTCGGCGACCCGCGCCAGTTCGGGGTGGCCGAGCTCGACACCAAGGGCCGCGTGGTCGGACTGGAGGAGAAGCCCGCGCAGCCGAAGAGCGACCTGGCGCTGGTCGGCGTCTACCTGTTCAGCCCGGACATCCACGCGGCGGTGGCGGAGCTCAAGCCGTCCTGGCGGGGAGAGCTGGAGATCACCGACGCCATCCAGTGGCTGATCGAGGCCGGCCTGCGCGTCGAGTCCTCGGTGATCTCCGGCTACTGGAAGGACACCGGCAACGTCACCGACATGCTGGAGGTCAACCGGCTGGTCCTGGAGTCGGTCGAGCCCAGGGTACGCGGACACGTGGACGAGGTCAGCGAGCTGGTGGGCCGGGTGGTCGTCGAGAAGGGGGCCGTGGTCGAGCGGTCCAGGATCGTCGGCCCTGTGATCATCGGCCGGGGTGCGCGGATCCGGGACAGCTACGTCGGCCCCTTCACCTCCATCGGCGCCGACTGCGCCGTCACCGGCAGCGAGATCGAGTATTCGATCGTGTTACCCAGGGCATCCATCGCCGGGGTCGGCCGCATCGAGTCGTCGTTGATCGGCCACGACGTCGAGGTCACTCCGGCGCCCAATACCCCCAAAGCCCACCGTCTCGTGCTGGGCGATCACAGCAAGGTACAGATCAGTTCATGACACGGATTCTGGTGACAGGCGGTGCGGGCTTCATCGGCTCTCACTTCGTCCGCAATCTGCACGATGTCTACGTCACAGTGCTGGACAAGCTCACTTATGCCGGCAACCGGGCCAACCTCGAAGGGGTACGGCACGAGTTCGTGCACGGGGACATCTGCGACGCCGAGTTGCTCAGCCAGGTCGTGCCCGGCCACGACCTGGTGGTGAACTTCGCGGCCGAGTCGCACGTCGACCGGTCGATCGAGGGCGCCGCCGAGTTCATGCGCACCAACGCGCTGGGCGCCCAGACCCTGCTCCAGGCGTGCCTGGAGGCGGAGGTCCCGAAGGTGGTCCAGGTGTCCACCGACGAGGTGTACGGCTCCATCGACATCGGCTCGTGGGACGAGGACGCGCCGCTGCGGCCGCGCTCGCCGTACGCGGCCTCGAAGGCCGGTGGCGACCTGATCGCCCGCGCCTATGCGATCACCTACGGCCTGAACGTCTCGATCACCAGGTGCGGCAACAACTACGGCCCGAGACAGTACCCGGAGAAGCTCATCCCGCTGTTCGTCACCAACCTGCTGCGCGGCCGGAAGGTCCCCCTGTACGGCGACGGTGGCAACATCCGCGACTGGATCCACGTCGAGGACCACTGCGCCGGCATCCGGCTGGTCGCCGAGAAGGGCGAGCCAGGCGAGGTCTACAACATCGCGGGCACGGCCGAGCTGACCAACAAGGAGCTGACCGGCCGCCTGCTCCAAGCCTGCGGCAGGGACTGGGACGCGGTCGAGTACGTCGAGGACCGCAAGGGTCACGACCGGAGGTACTCGATGGACGACGCCAAGCTGCGAGGGCTCGGCTACCGTCCCGAGATCTCGTTCGAGCAGGGGCTGAAGGACACGGTTCGCTGGTACGCCGAGCACGAGGACTGGTGGACCGCGTGATGGGGGAGGCGGCGTGAGATGGCTCATCACGGGGGCCGGCGGCATGCTCGCCGCCGACGTCCTCGACAGGGCGGCGCTGACCGGCGACCCGGTGCTCGCGCTCGGGCGGGCCGAGCTGGACCTGCGCGACA
>NZ_JBFAMX010000187.1:0-17737 GCF_040659615.1 Nonomuraea sp. NPDC049784 | reverse complement strand
GCCGGGTGGTGGCCTCGACTCCCGGTCTGGCGGGTTCGCCGCGCCTGTCCCAGGTGACGCCGGACCCCGTCAGAAGCGACCGCGCCGAAGAGGTGTGCGGCCTGCCGCCGTTCCACGGCGAATGCCAGATCATGGTCGTCTCCCGCGTCAACCGGCCGGACGGCGAGTGGCTCGTCTACGCCTTCGACCCCTCGGTGCCCTGGTACGTGCACCCGGTGGCGATCGGTCTCGCGACCGGGTTGTCCGCGCTGCTGGTCGCGATCACCTGGTTCGGCGTGTCCAGGGTGGTGGCCAAGACGCTCGCGCCGGTGAACGAGATCACCGAGCAGCTGAACGCGATCACTCGCGGCAAGGAGGCTCTGCGTGTGCCGGTCCCGGAGAACGCCGACGAGGTCAAGGCGCTCGCGGAGGCCGCCAACCGGATGCTGGCGCGAATGGAGGCCGCGATGGAGCAGCAGCGCAGGTTCACCTCCGACGCCTCCCACGACCTGCGCAGCCCGATCACGGCCATGCGCGCCGAGCTCGAGTCGGCCATGCTCGCTCCCGGCGAGGCCGACTGGCGCGAGACCGGCCGCAAGCTGATGGCCAGCCTCGACCGGCTGCAGAACATCGTCACCGACCTGCTGGCGCTCGCCAAGCTCGACGCGGGCGCCCCCGGGGCGTTCGAGCGCGTCGACCTGGCCGAACTGGTCGCCGGAGAGACCACCCGGCCACGGTCCAAGAGGGTCATCACCAGTCTGCAGCCCGGCGTTGTCGTCATGGGCGACCGTCTCAGGCTGGCCCGCCTGCTGACGAACCTGCTGGACAACGCCGAGCGGCACGCCGACAGCACGATCATCGTGACCCTGCGCCGGAACGGCGAGGCCGTGCTGGAGGTGCTCGACGACGGGGCGGGCATCTCGCCCGAGCAGCGCGAGGTCGTCTTCAGGCGCTTCACCAGGCTGGACGCCTCGCGCAGCCGCGACGCCGGCGGCACCGGGCTGGGCCTGCCTATCGCCCGCGAGATCGCGCGGCTCCACCACGGCAGCCTCAAGATCGAGGATTCGGACGTCGGAGCCCGCTTCGTTCTGCGGCTGCCGATACGACAGGACTGATGTTGGGTATGACAGGCTTTCGACCCTGCTCGAGGTACCGGAGGTGAGCTGCGCGCTGTGACATCAGGGTTCAGCCGATTAAGGCGCGAGGATTTACTGAAGACGGCCTGCGAGGTGATCGCGGAGCAGGGATTCGGGCATACCCGGACGATCGACATCGCCAGGGCCGCCGGCGTCAGCCAGGCGCTGCTGTTCTACCACTTCGAGAGCAAGGAACGCCTGTTCGCGCAGGCCTTCACGTACGCCGCCCGCCAGCATCTCAACGCGCTCGCCGACATCGAGCAGTCCACGTGCACGCCACTCGAACGGCTGCGCACCCTGCTCAGGCTCTGCTCGCCGGGGATCCCCACCGAGGGATGGCGGCTGTGGATCGACGCGTGGTCCGAGGCGATGCGCAACCCGGAGCTCGAGGAGATCTCGCGGCGCATCGACTACCAGGGCCGCGTGCTGTTACGCGAGATCATCGAGGCTGGGGTGGCCTGCGGCGAGTTCAAGTGTGAGACTCCCGACGATGCCACGTGGCGGATCCTCGCGCTCATCGACGGGCTGGCGATCCAGACGCACGTGCACGCCAAGGTGCTGTCCAGGCGCCGGGTGAACGTGCTGATCCGTACGGCCGCCGCGGCCGAGCTCGGGATGTCCGCCGAAAAGCTGTGACTCTCCCCCTTCCGGCGCTATTAGATGCTCCGTACAATTAGAGGGCGAGGAGAGGAGCACGCGATGGCATCGGCACCGCGCTCTACCGCCGCCCGCGAACGCGACGAGCAGGTCGCCGGCAGGGGCGCCTACCACACGGTCATCGAACGCCTCTCGAAGGCGTCGGTCGACAAGCACTGGGAGCCGTACCGGGACATCCCGTGGGACGACCCCGAGTTCCAGGTGGACCCGGGGGACCCGCGCTGGGAACTGCCCGAGGTCGACAAGCTGGGCGGCCACCCGTGGTACCGCAGCCGCCCGCCCGAGGTGCGCGCGGCGATCGGGCTGTGGCGGGTGGCCACGGCCATGAAGATCGGCCTGCAGTTCGAGAACCTGCTCAAGCGCGGGCTGCTCAACTACGCCTACCGGCTGCCGAACGGGTCACCGGAGTTCCGGTACGTCTACCACGAGACCATCGAAGAGGGACATCACGGGATGATGTTCCAGGAGTTCGTGAACCGTACCCGTATGCCGATCCGCGGGATGCCGGGGCCGCTGTCCGTGATCGCGCAGGTGGCGCCGTGGATACCGTTGGTCTCGACCGAGCTGTTCTTCGTGTTCGTGCTGGGCGGCGAGGACCCGATCGACCACGTGCAGCGCAAGGTGCTGAAGGACGAGCGGGCGCACCATCCGCTGGAAGAGACGATCATGCGGATCCACATCGCGGAGGAGGCCCGGCACATCTCCTTCGCCCGGCACTACCTGCGTAATCGGGTGCCTCGGATGCCCGCGTACCGGCGGCTCCTGCTGGGCGTCCTGGCGCCGCTCATCCTGGGGGTGATGGCGCGGATCATGCTGGCCCCTCCCGGGCCGATGATCAGGCGCTTCCGGATCCCGGCCCACGTGGTCGCCGAGGTCTACCTGCGCAATCCCGCCGCCAAGCGGGAGATCAGGGACTCGGTGGCCAAGACGCGGGATCTGTGCGCCGAGATCGGGCTGATCAACGCGTTCACCCGGCGGATCTGGCGGGCCATGGGCATCTAGCCCCGCTAGTTGTGCGGTCGCCGGGCGATCAGCACCTCGGTGACCGCCACCTGCTCCCACCTGCCCGCGGGGTTGAGCGCGAGCAGCGCCTTCCTGGCCGCCTCCTTGAACGACTCGATCCGGTCGCCGAGGCGGGCGGGGGCGGTGTACGAGTAGGAGAGCTGCAGGCCGATGACGGCCTCCAGGTCGTACACCAGGCGGTGCTCGTACCTGGTGGCGTCCAGGTCGGCGAACGGCGAAGTGGCCAGGACGTCGTCGTGGTGCTCGCCGCTGGCCTGGTAGGAGTTGCTCGCCGTGAACGTGTTCACGTCGAATTCGTCGCGTACCCGCCACATGGCGGGCTCCCAGGGCTCCTCCTGGGGGTCGCGGCTCGGGCCGACGAGCGCCACGACGCCGCCGGCCGGCAGCAGCTCGTCCAGCTCGGCCAGCACCGCACGGCGGTCCATCCAGTGGAACGACCTGCCCATGACGATGTGGTCGAACGCCGGCAGCTCGCGCAGCCGCGTGGAGTCGCCGTGGATCCAGCGGATGTTCGGGGCGTTCCCCGCCAGCCGCCTGCCCTCCGCCAGCATCTCCCCGTCGGGATCGACCGCCAGGACCTCGCGCACGCTCCGCGCGAGCGGGATCGCGATCGTGCCGGGGCCGCAGCCGAGGTCGAGCACGGTGCTGTCACGCCCGAACGTCATGGCCAGGTGCTCTATCGCCGGATCGCCGTAGCTGGAGCGGTATTTCGCGTAGTACGGTGCCGCGCCGCCGAACAGGTCTGTCATGGATGGGACCATATACAGGTTCGTTGTCTTCGTTGGAAGGTTCTGATCCTTGAGGCGGCTACTCACGGTCCTCCTGCTCGCCTTCGCCGCCGCCGGCGTGGCGCAGCCCGCGGCTCAGGCGCACAACGTGCTGATCGGCAGCGATCCCAAGGACGGGGCCACGTTGTCGGCCGCGCCCTCTCAGGTGACGCTGGTGTTCGATCAGGCGGTGCGCCAGGGGTACGCCCAGGTTGGCGTGACGGGCGCGGACGGGTCCTCGTGGGCGGACGGGTCCGCCGTGGTGGCGGCCGAGCGGGTTTCCGTACGGGTCAAGCCGCTGCCAGCCGGGGGCTCGTACGTGGTGGGCTACCGGATCCTGTCGGCCGACGGCCACCCGGTCACCGGCAAGATCACCTTCACCCTGTCCCCCGGCGCCGCCGGCGCCCCGGCCGCCGCCACCGGGCAAACGGCCCAGGACGCCAGTGCGGAGGCCGCCGAGGCGGCCGCCAACGGCGGGGCGGGCATGGCGGTGGTGTGGATCGTGGGCGCGCTGCTGGTGCTGGCGGCCGGCACGGCCGTGGCCCTGCGCCGCTCCCGCCCGGCCGCCCGGCCCGCCGCGGACGCGCACCTCACCGGAGAACCCCAGCCCGCCTCCGACCCCGAAGGGCCCCGGCCATCCCCCGGTCCGGACCCCGCAGCGGGACCTCAGTCGGATTCGGCCGAAGGGGTGCGGGCGTGAGCGTTTCCGCGCCTCCCATCCCCCGGCAGCGGATCGGCGGCCGGCTGGTCGCCGGGGCGTTCGGCGTGTGCGCCGTCGTCTCCGCCGTGGCGGCGAGCTCGTTCGCCGCTCAGCAGGCCGTCCCCGGCATCCCCATGCCGGGCCCGCTGGTATCCGTCGGGCTGCCCGTCATCCGCGTGCTGCTCGACCTGTCCGCCGTCGCCGTGGTCGGGCTGAGCCTGGTGTCCAAGCTGCTCGGGTACGACAATCCGGACCGGACCGAGCCCGTCATGCTCAGGGTGCGGCCGCTGGCGGTGATCGCCGCCTGGGCGTGGGCGATCTGCGCGCTGCTCACCATCGTGTTGCAGACTGCCGAGCTGAACCCCGGCCGCGTGCCGACGTTCGGGATGATCGCCTCATACGTCGAGGACGTCGGCACCGGCCAGGGCCTGCTGTTCAGCGCGGCGTGCGCGCTGGCGGCGGCGGGCATCGGGCTGATGGCGGTGCGGTTCGGCGAGAAGGTGCCCGCCGAGCTGCGGGTGATCGTGGGGCTGTTCGGGCTGCTGCCCATCCCCGTCACCGGGCACGCCGTGAACTCGGTCTGGCACGACCCCATCATGATCTCGATGGAGATCCACGTGATGGGCGCGGCGGCGTGGGCGGGCGGGCTGGCGGCGACGGCCGTGTTCGTGGCGCCGCACAGGGACCTGCTGGCCGTGGTGCTGCCCAGGTTCTCCAGGATCGCCACCGTGTGCCTGCTCATGGTGGGACTGTCCGGGCTGGTCAACGGGCTCGGCACGATGGCGCTCACGCCCGGCGTGACGCTTCCCGACGCGCTCCTGACCAGCCACTACGGCGTGCTGGTGGTGGTCAAGACGGTGCTGGTGGCAGCGCTGGTGCCGCTGGCCGCGCACATCCGCTTCCGCCTGATGCCGGCGGTGCGCCGGGGGCGGGCCACCCCCCGGGGGGGATGGGCGGCGGCCGAGGTCGGGGTGATGGGGCTGGCCTACGGCGTGGCGGTCGCGATCACCCGGGCCTCCATCGCCTCCTGAGGACTGCGCCTCCCCGCGATCCACTCCACGGCCAGCCAGGCGGCCAGCAGGCCGAGCCCTGCCCAGACGGCCGACGACGTGGCCAGTGGGGGCGCGCCAACCAGTCCTTCCTGGCCCTTGATCGCGCCGTACACGCCGCCCATGATCGCGCTCTGCGCCAGCAGCGCGCCGTAGGCGGCGGCCGTCCCGCCGACCGCCCCCAGCACGGCCCGTAGGTAAGGCATCCGCACCAGGAACGCGAGGTCCACCACGAGCCCCGCGACGACCAGGAAGAACGGCACCGCCGACGGCGGGAAGCCGGTGACCGTCAGCAGCGGCCAGATCAACGTCCGGAACCCCACGTAGGCGGCCGCCACCAGGCTCGCGGCCCCGAACCTGCCGATCATCAGCCTGGCCACCACCAGCACCGACAGCCCGACGACCACCGCGTAGACCGGGTAGAGATAGTCGGGGACCGGCAGCGCGAACCCCAGCATCATCGTCCGGTCCACCGGCCGCCCCATCTGGTCGGCCGCGAACCGGAGCAGGATCGGCTCGGCGTAGGTCGCGTGGTTGTCCCAGGCGCCGATCGACAGGATGCCGTACTCCTGGTGCTGCTCGGGGAAGTGCACGTTCTCCAGGAAGAAGGCGAAGAACGCGCCCAGCACCACGGTCCGCTCCCTGCCCGGCGGCGCGCCCATGAACCAGCCGCGGATCACGCCCGCGATCATGAAGAACGTTCCGAGGTAGAGCATGATGTGCGACGGGCTCCATGACGTGATGTCGAGCCCGTTGACGCGGTGGTTGATCAGGTCGAGCGGCACGGCGACCAGGAAGATCCCGGTGCCCCACTGGATCAGCCGGAGCGCCGCCTTGTCCACGCCGTACCCCGTGTAGCCGTGGATCACGGTCAGCGCGACGGCGATGGCCGTGCCTGCGGAGTTGAGCAGGTGGGGCGGGGCGAGGTCATCGCGCAGCCATTTGAAGTGCCACGAAACGTCCCACGCCGAGCCGAGCAGCTTGAGCGTGAGCGCCACCAGCCAGCCGAAATAGAGCACCCTGAACAGGTCTTGCGGCGTCTCACGCCCCGCCTGGCCCCTGGTCCAGTACGGCAGTGCCCAGGCGGCGGCCTTCTTGAACGATGCTGGAGACTTCACGGGACTGAATCTTACGGTTCCGCGCGTCGCGCCGTTGCTGGGGCAATGCCGGGCTATGTCATCCGAGGTCCGCTCTGCGCCGACGCCCGCAGGGAGTAGACGAGCGGGACCCTGGGGGCGCCCTCCGGGAACCGGTGGCTTCCTTCGCTCGCGACCAGGGTGGCGAAACGCTGGAAGAAGGTGTGGTCGTGCTCATGCAGGAACTCCACCCGCAGCCCGGCCGCCGTCACCGCGCTGACCACCTCACCCAGGCCGTGCTGGAACTGCACGGAGGTCTGGTACTCGAGGACTTCGCTGCCGGTGTAGGTGTGCGGGTACTCCCAGACATGGGGGCCCTTCGCGAAGTAGTCGTGGGTGACGGTGGCGCCCGTCTCGACGTCCAGGATGTCGGCAAACGGGTGAAGTTCTGCGATATAGAGAAATCCACCCGGCTTGAGCAGAGCGGCCACGGTCTCGGCCCAGCGGGTGAGGTCGGGCAGCCACACCAGGGCGCCGATGCCGGTGTAGACGATGTCGTACGTGGCCCCGCCGAGCGCCTCGACCGCGTCGTAGACGTCGGCGGTGACGAACTCGGCGGGGATGCCGCATTCGGCGGCGATGGCCCTGGCCTGCTCGATGGCGGCCTCCGAGAAGTCGAGGCCGGTCACCTCGGCGCCGAGCCTGGCCCAGGAGAGGGTGTCCAGGCCGAAGTGGCACTGCAGGTGCACCAGGCTGCGGCCGGACACGTCGCCGACCTCGTCCCGCTCGAACGACCTGATGGCGCTCCGGCCCGCCTTGAAGCCTTCGACGTCGTAGAAGTCGCTGGCGACGTGGATGGGGACCCGTGCGTTCCAGTTGGCCCGGTTGACGTCCAGATAGTCCATGAACGAGAAGCGTAGGCGAGTCTTCGATCTCGCCTCCGGCCACCACCGACATGCCACCCCTTCCTCTCCCCGTACTTCCGCTCTATACCTGGCTTCGCCAGGTGGCAGGCGATCAAGCCGCCCCAGCTCGACGCCGGCAGCACCGGGCGGTCGATCCCGGCGTGAGCGTCGTCTCAGGGATCTCTCAGGTGCGGAAAGTAGGCTCACGGTCATGAAGCGTGTGGCCGCGCTGGTTGCGGCACTCGCCCTCATCTCGGTGACGACGTGGCTGGTATGGCCGTCGGCTCCTGGGGTGCGGGGCCAGGACCAGAGAATAACCGTCGTCGACGGACCCGCCGACGATCAACGGGTCGAGCTCGATGCGACCTACTTCCCACCGCCGGACGGCGGGAAGGCCCCGGCCGTACTGATCGCCCACGGTTTCGGCGGCAGCAAGCAGAGCGTCCGGGAGCAGGCGATCAGGGTCGCCCAGCAGGGCTATGCCGTGCTGACCTGGTCGGCGCGCGGCTTCGGCCGTTCGACCGGCGAGATCGCGCTCAACTCGCCGGACTACGAGGTCAAGGACGTCAAGCAGCTGATCGACTGGCTGGCCAAGCGTCCGGAGGTCCAGCTCGACGCCACGGGCGACCCGCGCGTGGGCATCGCGGGCGGCTCGTACGGCGGCGCCATCGCCCTGATGACGGCGGCCCTCGACCACCGGGTCGACGCGATCGTGCCCCAGATCACCTGGTCCGACCTGGCCGACGCGCTCTTCCCCAACGCGGCCACGCAGACCGCCCAGGCCGCCACCATCGGCCAGAACGCCGCGAGCGGCGTCTTCAAGCGCATGTGGGCGGGCATCTTCTTCGGCCAGGGCGTCTCCCTGGACACCTTCGCATTACAGGCGCAGCGGCAGGCCGCCGGGCCGTTGACCGCCGAGCAGGCGCGGTGCGGCAGGTTCCTGCCCGCCATCTGCGACATCTACCAGCAGGTCGCCAAGGACGGCCGGGCCACGCCCGAGGCCGTCTCCCTCCTGCGCAAGTCGAGCCCGATCACCGTGGCCGGCCAGATCAAGGCGCCGACCCTGCTCATCCAGGGCCAGCGCGACTCGCTGTTCCCGCTGAGCCACGCCGACGCCACCGCCAAGGCGATCGCCGCGACGGGCACCCCGGTGAGCCTGGCCTGGTTCGACGGCGGGCACGACGGCGGCAACGGCGAGGCGGACTGGGTGTCCGAGGAGTCCTCGGCCTGGTTCGCCCGCTACCTGAAGGGCGACAAATCGGCTCCGGCGGTGAGCCCGTTCACGGTCACTCGTGACGGCGGCCGCGACCCCGGCACCCGCCAGCGCATCCGCCTGCACCCGGAGGCCGGCTCCTACCCCGGTCTGGCGGGCACCGACACCACCACCGTGCAGCTGAACGGCCCCGAGCAGAACATCGTCAACCCGCCTGGCGGCGCACCCGCCTCGATCTCGACGGTGCCCGGCGTCGGCGGCCTGCTGAGCGGCGGCGGCCAGGGCAACACCGGCGTGTCGATCGACATGCCAGGCCAGAGCGCCGCGTTCGAGTCGCGGCCGCTCACCGCCCCGCTCCAGCTCACCGGCAGCTCCACGGTCAAGATCAGGGTGTCGGGCAAGGGCGAGGCGACGCTGTTCGCCAAGCTGTACGACGTGGCCGACGGCACCCCGTTGCCGACCTTGCCCGCCGGGCTGGTGGCGCCGATCAGGGTGACGATCCCCGATGGGGCGAGCAGCGCGGAGGCCACGGTCACCCTGCCCGCCGTCGACTACCGCTTCGCCGTGGGCCACCGGCTCCGCCTGGTCATGACCACGACGGACATGGGTTTCGCGACCCCTGCCACCCCGGCTGCGTACCAGGTCTCGCTGGCCTTCCTGGTCGACCAGGCGCTCGGCGAGCTCGACCCGAGCCTGCGCGACACCCAGGTGGCGCTGATCACCTCCCCCACCTACCAGCGGATGCGGATGATGGAGGACCAGATCATCGCCGGGCAGGCGCCGCGGGGCTGGCTCAGCACCACGGACGGGCTGGCGAAGTCGTTCCAGGACGCGCAGATGCAGGCCAGCACGGTGCTGAACGGGCGGGCCGACCCGATCGCCGACCAGGTGCTGTCCAGGGCGCTCCTGCTGGCCGGTACGGCGCTGGGGTTGGTGATCCTGTCGATCGGATTCTCGCTGCGCATGGGCAACCGGCTGTCGAAGGAACTGGGCGCGCTGCGGATGGCCGCGCTGGAGGTGGCCCAGGAGCGCCTCCCCCGCGTGGTGGCCAAGCTGCGCAAGGGCGAGACGGTCGAGGTGCCGGAGCTGTCCGTGGCGAGCACCACGGTCGAGATCGACGACGTGGGGCAGGCGTTCTCCACCGTCCAGCAGACCGCCGTCGAGGCCGCGGTCGGCCAGGCACAGCTCAGCGAGGGCGTCGGGCACGTGTTCCGCAACCTGGCCAGGCGCAGCCAGACGCTGCTGCACCGCCAGCGCATCCAGCTGCAGGACATGCAGCACCGGGCGACCGACCCCGACGCGCTGGACGACCTGTTCAAGCTCGACCACCTGACCACCCGCATGCGCCGCCACGCCGAGGGCCTGATCATCCTCTCGGGCGCCACCCCCGGCCGCGGCTGGAGCAGGCCGGTGCCGATGCTCGACGTGGCCCGCGGCGCGGCGGCCGAGGTGGAGGACTACCAGCGGGTCACCGTCGAGCCCATGTCCGGCCAGCGCCTGGCCGGACCTGTGGTGGGCGACGTGATCCACCTGATCGCCGAGCTCATCGAGAACGCCACCGTCTACTCGCCCGTGCACACTTCGGTCATCGTGCGCGGCGAGGTGGCGGCCCGCGGCTTTGTCTTCGAGGTCGAGGACCGCGGGCTCGGGATGAGCGCAGAGGAGCTGGCCGACTTCAACGAGCGGCTGGCCAGCCCACCGGAGTTCGACCTGGCCGACAGTGACCAGCTCGGCCTTTTCGTCGTCTCCCGCCTGGCCGCCAGGCATGACATCCGCGTGACGTTACGCGGTTCACCATATGGAGGGACCACCGCGATCGTGTTGATCCCGGAAGAACACGTGGCCGAGCCAGAACCGGAGACCCACGTGACAGAGCCCGCTCGACCCATGCGGGTGGTGCGAAGTGAATGACGAACGCTGGCTGGACGAGGACGCCGGTCCTATCGTCCCGGCCTACCTGCTGACCAGGGGCCGTACGGTTCCCGCGAGCGAGGCCATCGACCTCATCGCGGTGATCATCACCGCCGGCGGCCTGACGCCGCCGGTGGGGCTTGGCCCCGAACATCTGATCATCCTGCAGAAGTGCACCAAGCCGACCAGGCTCGTGGACGTCGCGGCCGAGCTGAACCTGCCCATCGGCGTGGTCAGGGTGCTGGTCGGCGACCTGCACGCGCAGCAGCTCGTGCAGGTCGAGCACCCGCCACCCGCCCCCGACGCGAAGGTGCTGCTCGAGGTGATCAGCGGGTTGAAGGCTCTGTGACCACTCTGCGGTTGAGGCGCCCGTACACGGCCGCGAAGACCGTGGCCACGACGCTTGCCAGGGCGGCGGCCCCGAAGACCCGCTGGTAGCCGCCCACGCCTGGCTGGGCGGCCAGGATGGCGGCGATGGCGGCGCCCGCCGTGCTGCCGCCGACGATGCGGACGAGGGCGTTCACACCGGCCGCGAGGGCCGTCTTGCCCGGGTCGACATGCTCGACGGCCATGGTGCCCAGCGCCGCGTAGCCGACGCCCAGCCCGATGCCCATCAGCGAGGCCGCCACGTACAGGTGCGCGGGGCTGCTGTGCTCGACCACCAGCCAGAGCGCGGCCAGCCCGGTGACCGCCGATCCCGCCGCCACCATCGACGAGGCCTGGAAGCGGCGCATGAAACGCCCGGCGAACAGCGAGATCACCAGCATGAAGACGGTGCTCGGGAGCAGGTAGAAACCGACCTCCAGAGTGGACGCGCCGAAGCCGTAGCCGGTCTTCTCGGGCACCTGGGCGAAGCTGGATATGCCGGTCATGAGGGTGAAGAACGAGAACCCGAGCAGCATCGAGGCCACCGTCGCACCGATCGTGCCTCTCTGCACCAGCATCGCCATCTCCACCAGCGGCTCGGCGACCCTGCGCTCGACCAGCACCCAGACGGTCGCCAGCGCCACCGCGGCGGCGAACAGAGCGAGCACGCCCGGCGAGGTCCAGCCCCACGAACCGCCCTCGCTGATGGCCAGCAGGAGCGCGACCAGCCAGGCGGCCAGCAACGCGGCGCCGATCAGGTCGGGGCGTCCCTTGCCGGCCGGGGCGCCGTCGCGTACGAGGAAGGCCACGATCGCGACGGCCACCAGGGAGATGCCGGCCGTGATCCAGAAGACCATGTGGAAGTCACCGGACGAGAGCCCGGCCAGGATCATCCCGCCGCCGCTCCCGAACCCCATCGTCGCGCTGATCACCCCGATGCCGGTCGCGAGCTGCTCCCGGGGCAGCACGTCGCGAGCCACACCGATGGAGAGCGGCACCAGCGCGGCCACGGATCCCTGCAGCACCCTCGCCACCATCAACCAGGGCAACGAGGTCGCCAGCGCGGCCATGACCGATCCGACCACCAGCAGGGCCAGGGCGCCGAGGATCATGGGGCGCCTGCCGTACATGTCGCCGAAGCGCGACAACAAGGGCGTGGCGACCGCCGCGACCAGGAGGCTCAGTGTGAGCGTCCAGGACACGGCGGGGAGCGAGGCGTGCAGCTCCCTCTGCAGCACGGGAAGCAACGGGACCACCGCGGTGTTCTGCAGCGCGGCGATGGAGGCGGCGAAGGCCAGCGCGACCACCGCGGGCCATGGGTTCCTGGTGGACGTCTCGCGTGCCGCGGACGCTACCACTGTCGCCATGTGGGGCTCCTTTAGATAACTTAGGTAAGTAACGAGCAACGATGATACATACGTAAGTTAGGTAAGCAAATAGGGATGGACGAAGATCTCAACACGACGGTTGTGGCGTTCCGCTCATTGGTGACCACGCTCAACCGCGCCAAGACGCACGAGCGGCTGACCGAGGCCGCCGGCGTCCGGCTCGACCGGCCGGACGTGCAGATCCTCGTCCACCTGCTGGACGCGGGCGAGCCGCACAGGATCGGCGCGATCGCCGCGGGTCTGCAGGTGGAGAGCCCTCACGTGACCAGGCACGTCGCCTCGCTCGAGCAGCGCAAGCTGGTGGAGCGCGTACGCGACCCCGACGACGGCAGGGCCTGGCGCATCGCGCTCACCGAGCAGGGGGCCGAGGTCGCGAGCAGGTGCCGCAGGGTGACGACCGAGTGGTTCGAGGGCGCGCTCGCCGACTGGCCGGAGGCGGATCGCACGGAGCTGTCCAGATTGATGGGGAAGCTGTCGGACGACCTCTGCTCACACCTGCGGGGCCTCTTCTAAGCGCGGAGTACGTCCTCCGCGCGGTGGCAGGCGACCTGACGGCCTCCTATGTCCCTGAGTGCGGGGGGCTGCTCGCATTCCGGCGCGGCCAGCGGGCAGCGCAGCCTGAAGGGGCATCCGGTCTGCGCGGGCACGGCCTCCGTCCTGCCCTTGGCCTCGGGCGGGGGGCCGCCCAGCTTCGGCACGGCGTCGCGCAGGGCACGTGTGTAGGGGTGGGCCGGCTTCGCGAGAAGGTCGCTCGTGGGGCCCGACTCCACCACGCGGCCCGCGAAGAGCACGTGCGAGGTGCGGCAGAGCCGGTCCACGACGGCGAGGTTGTGGGTGATGAGCAGGCGCTCGGTGTCCAGGGAGGCCAGCAGGTCGAGGATCCTGGCCTGGACGGTGACGTCGAGCGCGCTGGTGGGCTCGTCCAGGATGAGCAGGCGGGGGTCGACGGCCAGGGCCCTGGCGATGACCACGCGCTGGCGCTGGCCGCCGGAGAGCTGGTGAGGTCTGCGGGCGGCCACGTCGGGGTCCAGGCCGACCTGTTCGAGCAGTTCCTTCACCCTGGACCTGGCGCTTCTCGGGAGCGCCTCCGCGACGGAGGTGCCGATGCGCATCCTGGGGTCGAGGGCCTCGGCCTGGAAGACGGGCTGGACGTCTTTGCGGAACTTCCGCATGTCCACTTTTTTCAGGGTTTGGTCGCCGTACCAGATATTTCCGGACAGAGGGGTGAGGAGGCCCAGGAACGCGCGCGCCAGGGTCGTCTTGCCCGAGCCGCTCTCCCCTATCAGGCCGACACCGCCCTCGGTGATGTCCAGGGTGACGTCGTGCACGACCGGGCGGCGGTCGTACCCGAGTGTCACCCGCTCGGCCCTGAGCATGGTCACGGCAGCGCCTCCAGCAGCTCGCGCGTGTACGGATGGGACGGCTCGGCCAGCACCTTCGCGGCGGGGCCCGACTCCACCACCTCGCCGTCCTTCATGACCAGCACCCGGTCGGCGATCGTCGAGACCAGGGCCAGGTCGTGGGAGACGAGCAGCAGTGCCAGCCCGCGCTCCTCCCTCAGCCTGCGCAGGACGCCGACCACCTCGGCCTGTACGGTCACGTCGAGGGCGCTCGTGGGCTCGTCGGCCAGGATCACCTCGGCGCCCAGGGCGATGGCCAGCGCGATGGCGAAGCGCTGTGCCTGGCCGCCGGAGATCTCGTGGGGGTAGCGGCGCAGGATCTCGCGGTCGAGCATGACCGCCTCCACGGCCTCCGCCATGATCTCGTCCAGGCGTCCTTTCCCGCCCTGCGCGACTGCACGGGGTGAAGGGGATGGGACGGAGGCGGAGCCGGGAGCCTTGCCCACGCCGTGGAGCTTGAGCGCGCGGCGCATCAGGACGCCGAGGCGGGTGGCGGGGCTGAGGGCGGCCTGGGGCGTCTGCATGACCAGCGCCACTCTCGCGCCCCGGATCTCGCGGAGCCGGCGTGGCGAGGCCGTGAGAACGTCGACGCCGCACACCCGTACATGGCCCGAAATTTCAGCATCTGGGGTGAGGCCGAGCAGCGAGAGCAGCGTGGTCGACTTGCCCGAGCCGCTCTCCCCCACGATCGCGACGCACTCCCCCTGGCTCACGTCCAGCTCGGGCACGTCGGCCACGACGCGCCCGCCGTACCGCACCTGGAGGTCACGCACCTCGATCATTTGACCGCCCTTCGGGGGTCCAGCGCGTTGCGCAGCCCTTCGCCCAGCACATTGAACGCGAACGCCGTCACCAAGATCGCGAGCCCGGGGAACGTGACCACCCACCAGTTCGTGGTGAAGAGCGTCTGCCCCTGCTGCACCATCAGCCCCCACTCCGCCGTCGGCTCCTGGGCGCCCAGCCCCAGGTACGACAGCGCCGCCGAGGTCAGGATCACGCCGCCCGCATCCAGGGAGAGCTGGACCAGGACAGGGGTGAGCGAGTTCGGCAGCACGTGCCTGAGCACGATCAGCGGCGCGGGCACGCCGAGGCATCTGGCGGCGTCCACGTAGCTGCGGGTGGCGATCGAGGCGGCCACGGAGGCGGCCAGCCGGGTGTACCAGGGCCACCACGTCACCGCGATGGCCAGGATGACCGTGTTCACGCTGGGCTGGAGCACCACGGCCAGGGCCAGGGAGAGCAGCAGCGCGGGGAAGGCCAGGAACACATCGGTGATCCGCATGATCACGTCTCGGATCCAGCCGCCCGCGTACCCGGCGACCACGCCGAGCGTTACCCCGACCACCGACGACACGGCCAGCACCGCGATGGCGATGAACAGGGAGGTGCGGCCGCCGTACAGGATCCTCGTGAGCACGTCCCTGCCCACCTGGTCGGTCCCGAACCAATGCGCGCCGCTCGGCGACTGCAGGCCCTCCAGCGGCTTCAGCTGGTCCACCGGGTACGGCGCCAGCCACGGCGCGAAGATCGCGGCCAGGACGACCAGCACGATGAGCACCGCGCCGAGCGCGGCGAACCGGTCGGGGATCCTGGGCAGGGTGCGGCGCAGGGGAGCTTCGGTCATCGGGCCCTCGTTCGCGGGTCGACGAAGCCCTGGAGGATGTCCACGACCAGGTTGGCCAGCACGTACACCAGGGCCACCAGCAGCGTGACGCCCGCGATGGCCGGGGTGTCCAGCGAGCGGATCGAGTCGGCGGCGTAGCGGCCCAGGCCCGGCCAGTTGAACACGGCCTCGACGAGGAACCCGTTGACGATGGCGTAGGCGAAGACCAGGGCGATCAGCGACAGGACCGGGTTCAACGCGGGTCTCAGGGCGAATCTGGTCAGGATGGACGTCTCGCCGAAGCCGAGCGCGCGTTCCAGCCTGGAGTGGTCCTGGCCGGACTCCTCGATGAGCGCCGCCCGGGTCATCTGGGCGATCACGCCCGTCGGGTACGCGGCCACGACCAGCGCGGGCAGCACCAGGTGCTGGAGCGTGCTGGTGAAGATGGGCCAGTTGCCGGTGATGAGGGCGTCGACGACGGTGATGTTCGTCCAGAGGCTGAGCGGGCTGGTGGTGTCGAGTTTGGAGTCGTACTCGCCCGCGATCGGGAACCAGCCGAGGTTGCTGGCGAAGACCGTCTGCAGGGCCAGGGCCAGCCAGAAGACCGGCACGGAGACGGCCAGCATGCTGCCGAACCGCACCCCTATATCCGGAAATTTCGTCTTGTAGCGGGCGGCGAGCACTCCGACCGGGATGCCCACGACGACCGCGATGAGCAGAGCCGTACCGACCAGCTCAAGAGAGGCCGGAAACGCGAGGTAGAGGTCGTCGCGCACCGGTTGCCTGGTGTGCAGGCTGACGCCCCAGTCTCCTGAGAGCAGGTCGCGCACATAGTTCAGGAGCTGCACGGGGATCGAGTCATCGAGCCCGAACTGCTTTCGCGCCGCGGCGAGCTCCTCGGGCGTGGCCTTCGGCCCGGCGAACGCGACCGCCGGATCCCCCGGCACCAGCCGCATGACGGCGAACGTGAGCACGACCACGCCGGCCACGACCAGGAGGGCCTGGCCGAGGCGGCGGGTCAGGTAACGCAGCATGAGTCAGCTTGCGCGCTTGAGGTCGTAGAAGAAGACGACGTTGGGATAAGCGGGATTGTCCACATATCCCTCGACGTCGGCCGTGAGCGCGCGGGAGTATTTCTGCACGTACGGCACCGCCACCGCCGCCTGCTCCTCGATGATCTTCTTCTGCAGGTCCTGGTAGGCCTGGTCGGCCTTGAGCTGGTCGGTGGCCGTGAGCTGCGGCAGCGAGTCGATCTCCTGGTCGATGCCGGCGTCCTTCAGGTACGACAGGTTGAACTGCGGCTTGTCCGCGCTCTTGAACACGTTGAGGAACCAGGAGTAGGCGTCCGGATAGTCCGGATACCAGTACATGATGAAGATGTCCTGCCCCTGCTTCTTGCCCAGGTCCCACTGCGCGGCCCACGACATGGGCTTGGCCTGCAGCGTCACGTTCATGCCCTTGAGCGCCGAGCTGAGCAGCGTGACCAGCAGCTTCTGGTCGTCATCGCCCTGGGCGTAGGTCAGCGTGAGCTTGAGCTCGGGGTTGTCGGGGCCGTACCCGGCCTCGGTGAGCAGCTCCTGCGCCTTGGCGAGGTCCTGCTTGGGCTCCATGCCGTTGACGTGGCCGAGCAGCCCCTCCGGCACCAGGCCGCTGGCCTTCTGGCCCGAGCCCTTCAGGGCCGCCGTCAGGCCGTCGTAGTCGAGCGCGTACTGGAGCGCCTGCCGGATCCTGACGTCCTTCGTGGGACCCGTGGCCGTGTTGAACAGCAGCAGCAGGTTCTGGAACGACGGCGACGAGGACGTCTTCACGTTCTGGGTGGTCCCGGCCTGCTCGAAGAGCTGCGGGTTCAGGCGCTGGACGAAGTTCACCTCGCCCTTCTGCAGGAGCTGCCAGGCCGTGGTGATCTCCGGGGTGACCCTGAAGGCGACCTTCTTGTACTGCTCCGGCTTCCAGCCGCCCCAGTAACTGTCGTAAGCCTTCAGCGTGAGCTCGGTCTCCTTGCCCTTCTGCCAGGAGTCGATCGTGTACGGGCCCGTGCCGGCATCCGACTTGCCGTCCTTGTCCACGGCGTTCACGTCGTAGATGTAGGAGGCGTAGGCGGAGGAGGCGACCAGGTCGAGCGGCGTGGCGTACTTGAGCGTGAACTTCAGCGTGGACGGGTCCACCGCGTCGATCTTCTTGACCGAGTCCCAGATGTAGGACGCGCCGCCCTTCTTCTCCATCGTCCGCTCGATGGCCTTCTTGGCCGCCTCGGCGTCGAGCGTGGCGCCGGAGTGGAACTTGACGCCCTGGCGCAGCTTGAACGTCCACTCCTTGCCGTCGTCAGCCGAGCTCCACTCGGTCGCCAGGCGCGGCTCGGCCTTGCGGGACTGCGAGTTGTACCTGGTCAGGCCCTCGTAGATGTTCTGCATGGCCATGATCTCGTTGGAGTACGAGGTCGCCGGGTCCCAGTCGGTGACGACGTCCAGGTTGGGCACGTAGACGAACGTACTGTCGTTGGCCTGCGCGGCCGCGGTCTGATTTCCGCTGCTCGCGGCAGGCGCGGGTGTCCCTCCGGCGCCGCT
>NZ_JBFAMX010000186.1:0-17817 GCF_040659615.1 Nonomuraea sp. NPDC049784 | reverse complement strand
GCCGCGGCGGCCGCCCGCCTGCGCGCCGCCGACCTGGCCCGCCAGGGCGGCCAGGTGTAGGCCCGGCCCGGCGTTCGGGTGGACGGCGGGGCGGGCTGGGCGGGAGCGGGAACTGTCGGAGCCGGCGAGTAGTGTTTCGGTCCATGGATCGGCAACTAACCCTCATGGTCGTACACGCCCACCCCGATGACGAGTGTCTGAGCACCGGCGGCATCCTGGCCCGCTACACCGACGAAGGCATCCGCACGGTCCTCGTCACCTGCACCAACGGTGAGCAGGGCGACGACCAGGACGGCGTGAAGCCGGGCGAGGCCGGTCACGATGACGTGGCGGTGGCCGAGCGGCGGCTGGCCGAGCTGCGCGAGTCCGTGGCCCACCTGGGCATCGACCACCTGGAGCTGCTCGGCTACCGCGACTCCGGCATGGACGGCTGGGAGGCCAACGCCCACCCCGACGCGTTCGCCAACGTGCCCGTCGAGACGGCCGCCGCTAAGCTGGCCGCGCTGATGGAGCACTACCGGCCCCAGGTCGTGGTGACGTACGACGAGACGGGCGGCGGCGGTTACGGCCACCCCGACCACGTCCAGACCCACCGCATCACGGTGGCGGCCACCGAGTCGACCGGCATTCCCGACAAGCTCTACTACACGGCCATTCCTCGTTCGGCCATCAAGCGGATGTTCGAGATGATGCGCGACAGCGGGGTCGACCTCGGCGGCTTCGAGCCGTCCGACGACTTCGGCACGCCTGACGAGCGGGTCACCAGCCTCGTGGACGTCGCGCCTTTCGTCGAGCGCAAGCTCAAGGCGCTCCAGGCGCACGAAAGCCAGGGGGAGAACATCTTCATGCTCCGCATGTCCGAGGAGGCGCAGCAGCAGGCGTTCTCGTCCGAGGCGTTCGAACGGAAGCTGTGCAAGGTGGACGCACCCGACCACGAGGAGGACCTGTTCGCGGGCCTGCGTGACATCTAGCCCCACAGAATATTATTCTGTTGATCATGGGAAACCTCGTCCGCTATCAGGTGAAGGACTGCGTCGCCACGATCACCATGGACGACGGCAAGGCGCACGCGATCTCGCTCCAGATGCTCACCGGGCTCGGCGCCGCCCTCTATCGGGCGGCCGCCGACTCGGCGGTCGTGCTGCTGGAGGGCCGTGAGGGGATCTTCTCGGCCGGGTTCCCGACGACGCCGTCGCGGCCGGGTTCCTGGATCGGGTGGTGGAGCCCGCGCGGGTGTGCGATGTCGCCCGCGAGACGGCCGAGTCGCTGACCGCGCTGAACATGCGGGCGCACGCGGCGAGCAAGTCGCGCGCCCGGCGCCAGACGCTGGAGGCCGTCCGGGCGGGGATCGATGAGGAGTTCGGGCCCGGCGCACCCTGGCCTCCTGCCTAGCCGACGAGACCACCGTCACCACTACAGCTCGAGATCGGGAAGGGGGTCTTTGATCGTGAAGACGAGCTGCGGCGAGCGAAGCCATTGCGGCGTTTGGGATCGTCCGCTGACCTTTTCCCCCAGCGCAAGGGTGCGCGCCTTGCGCGCCTGCACCGGTAGCCCGTCACGCAGGCCGATCTCGCGCAGTACTACGTCTAACGCTGCCGGGTCAGAACCGGTGCGCCGCTCGATGTCGACCAGGTCGAACGAGGTCACCATCTTGCCGTCGGAGGCGTAGCGGACCGACTGTCCAGCTCGATGTTCCAGAAGACGCTGAGGGCGCGCCCACCGGCCGACAGCGGACCCAGGACCTCCGGTCGCACGCGCTGGAAGCCGGACGGTTCTAGCGCGATCACCCACCCATTCATGGGTGAAAGCTGGAGCAGTTCCCCCGGGTTCTCCTCCTCAAGGTCCTCGATCTCGTCGGGTGCCGCCCAGACGCCGCTTGGTAGGTCCGAGCCAAACTTGCGCGCCACCTCCTGGAGGTCGCCGCTCCGGCACCAGGTGAGGCACAGTTGCCCCGGCAGACCCGCGGCGCGCAGCGGAGCGAATGTCACGTCGGAAGGATCCATGTGATGCCCTTCGCACATGAGGCGCCGGAGATCGTCCCGCCGTGGGGCGGGCCACGATCACCCTAAAGGGCAAGGTCGTGAAGTTTGGCGATCGGTTGGACTCGTCAAGGGGCCCGTGGAGGCTGGGTGGTGGTGTGCCCGCCGGCGAGGCCGTCCAGGAGGCGACGGACGTGGGCATCGGCCTGGGTGGGGTCCACTGGTGTGTGGCCGACGAGAAGGCGGTACCAGAAGGGTCCGAAGACCAGGTCGACGGCGTGGTCGAGGTCCAGGTCCGGGGCCAGCTCCCCGCGTTCGATGCCGCGGTTGAGCAGGTCGCTGACCACGGCGCGGCGGCTTTGGATCCATTGCTGGAACTGGTCGGCGAAGGCTGGGTCGAGTTGCGCTTCGGCCATCAGTCCGCGCAGCGCGTTGACGCGGAAGGGGTGTTCGACGACGCGGTAGAGCTCGCGGATGAAGGCGATGAGGTCGGTGGCGGTGTCGCCGGTGTCCGGTTCGGGCATGCGGCGGGCCACGGCAGGGCCGTAGGCGTCCAGGACGAGTGCGGCCCGGGTCTTCCACCAGCGGTAGAGGGTGCTTTTGGCGACGTTGGCGCGGGCGGCGATGCCTTCCATGGTCAGCGTGCCGTAGCCCTGCTCCTCGACGAGTTCGGCGGCGGCGGCCAGGACGGCGTCGCGGGCTTCCTCGCTGCGGACACGGCCTCCTGTGCGTGCGGGCTTGGAGGGTCGGGCGGTGTCAGCTGGCCTGGGCATGGACGCCACAGTAGCAGCGTGCTAATTTCAATCGAAACGAAACGTAGCGATTTGATTAGTGAGAGTCGAGGTTCGCCTTGAGCACCATCGTGGTCTCCCACATGCTCGCCAGCTCCAGCACCGAATTCTGGTACCCCGCGCTACGCGCGGAGTTCACCGCCGAGGGCCATCAGGTGCTGATCCCCAACCTGCCCGACCCACAGGCCCCCGAGCCACACGCCTGGCTGAAGACCCTCACCGAGGCAGCCGACCCTAGCGCGGCCGCCGACACTGTGCTGGTGGGCCACAGCCTGGGCGGCGTCAACATATTGCGGCTGCTCCAGCAGCACGACACCGAGCGCTTCGGCCCGTACGCGGGGGTGGTGCTGGTGGCCGGCATGGCCAAGGAGGTCGGCTACGACGCTCTAGCCGGATTCTTCACCCCGGGGTTCGACTGGGACCGCATCCGCCTGGCCGCACACAAGATACAAGTGCTACACGCCGTCGATGACCCGGTGACCGGGGCAGCCACCGCTGAACACCTCATCTCGTTCGCCCAGGATCTGGGCGCCACGGTCACCCTGCTTCCCGGTGGCGGCCACCTGCCCAGCACCGGCCACGAGCTCCCCGAACTCCCGCAGGCAACCCGCCTGGTCCGCGAGCTCCTGCCAACCCGGAACTGACTCCCATGACACTGGCCCGGCCCTCTGCTTGGACGAAGTCATGTCCCTGGCCCTGGCCGCACGTCGGTCCCTGGTGCTTGTTCGAAGAAGCAAGGAAGCGACTCAAGCACTGCGATGCTGGCCGGCGGAAACTGGCGCGGAGGATCAACGGAACCTTCCTCGTTTGCACGCAGGTGTCGGTCGATGAAGCGTTGCGTTCTGCTAAGGACCGTGGCGCACTGAGCGGCTGTGATCTGGCCCTGGCCGAGGGCATCAGCAAGCTCGTCGAGGTCCAGGACGTGGTAACGATCAGCACCGGGTGGCACCAGGAAGTCAACGTAGAGGTCATGGACGACAAGTCCAGCCTCGGTCAGTTCAACCTCGACCAGGTCGATGTACCACCAACCCTCTACCGGGCCCTCGAACACAACGGGCCTGGTCAACTGGATGCCTTGGTCGAGCAACAGGAAGCTGCGATCGATGGTCGGCCGTCCGGCCACTTGATACTCGGGCAGGAGCTGTGCGTCGTAGGCGACAGCCTCTCCGATCCGGCGGCCGGGGCACCACTGACCCGTTCGGTGAAAGACCCAGACATTCTCGATGAGCGGCGTTGTGGTCACCTCGTGACTCTCCTCATGACCCAGCAAGGTTTGGCTGGCACGTGTGACCCCTGGTGGCCTTGGCGAGGTTGAGGAAAGCGATGGCGTGTTCGTCCTCGTCGATGGCCTGCGAGGGCTCGGCGCCGGCGACGATGGGGAAGAAGACCCATGAGCGGCATGATCACAGCTGGCCAGGCCAGCACGCAAAGACGTTTCAGCTGGTGACTCTGGTTATCCATCGGTATCGCCTGGCCGGGGTTACCTGCTCGACCTCCTCTTATGTCAACCCGCTGCCCCTTCGAGCCGTACTTGGGCTGCGGCCCTGGACGGTTGTTCCCTGCCGGCTAGCCCTCCGGGCCGCGGTGCTCGGGTCCTGGCCTCTCCCGGACTGTCCGGCGGCTGCCTCGCTGGAATTGGGCTGATGTGGTGGTGGCGGTGATGTCGCCAGGTGTGGAGGGGATAGCGGCCCGCCTTCTCGAGTGATGGGTTCGGTGTCGGTGAGTTCGAACCCAGCGCTGCGGGCGACGGCGGCGCTGGCTTGGTTGTGTCGGGCGATGCGCAGGAGGACTGCTTCATCGGCAAGACGTCGTAGGCATAGCTGGTGATCAGTTTTACCGCGCGAGTGGCCAGGCGTTGGCGGTGATATCGGGGCCCGATGGCGTAGGCGAGTTCGGCGTCGCAGCCGTGATCGCCGGTTCGGGCGAGCAGGATCTCGCCTTTGGGCTCGTACCCGTCGGTGGTGATGGCGAGTTGGAGGCGGAGGCCTGCGATGCGGTCTTGGCGGGCCTTGTCGAAGGGTGAGCGCAGCGGGATCCAGTGGTTGACCTGAGCGAACTGCTCGACCATCACAGGCAGGTCGTCAGCGGTCCACTGCTGCGGCTGCGCCTGGTCGAGCACCGTTCCTTCGCCTCAGGAACCATGTTCCGGCGCTACGTACGACCCTGACCGACCAGGAGCGGACCCCGCGCGGGCGCACCCACGAGGGGCCCAGTGGCCGTACGCCCGTGCGCGATCCTGGACGAAGTGGCGCCCGCGTCACTGAACGCGTGACCTTTCGGCACCACCTTGCACAGGTTCGCGAGAACATGTGCGCTTTAGAGAAGGACTCGTTTGAGGCGATCGCCATGCTGTTGCGCTCTTCCCGCTCGGTGAGCACCTGGAAGACCAGTTCGGCGCCATGCCGGTCGAGTTCCATGTAGCCGAGTTCGTCGATCTATGCGGATATCCGCATAGATCGACCTATGCCGACATCCCGTGGGAGCTGGCTGAGCAGGGACGCCGCCGCCCGCGGCTCGGCATAGTCACAGACTTTCGAGAAACGCGAGGATCCGGTCGGTGGGCTGGTAGCGGCCTGGAGGAACTTCCTGGGGCGTGGTGAGGGCGAGGGCCTTCTCCTTAATGCTCCGATGAGCCCTACTTTCGCCAACCGTTGATGGTCAGGTTGGGGTCGGTGGCCGCGTTCAGCAGACGCCGGCCCCAACCGTAGGTCATCGGTAGCCAGTTGAAATCGTGATCCGGTCCGACGATGTCGGCCAGCTCAATCAGCTTCATCATCTCCACCACCGCAGCGAGCGGCTTAGCCACGCGCCACGCGCCCCGCATCCGTTCCGGAGCGACGGTGTCGGCCCAGGAGGCGAAGCAGACGTCGAGGTAGCTCACGGCGTCCGGCTCGGACGCGTCGTGCAGCCATGAGGCCAGATCGAACAACGGGTTCGTGACGGTGGCGAAACTCCAGTCGTGCAACAGGATCTCGTCGTCGCGCACGACCACATTGCCCGGGTGGAAATCGCGGTGGACGATCGTCGCCGGGATGGCCGCCTCGTCCAGGCGCTCGGCGCACTCGACCAGATACGGCGTCAGTGCCTCCAGCCGGTCGGCCTCCTCGTCGGTCAGCGCCCGGTCCAGATTCTTCGGAAGCTTGGGCGCCCGCCAGATGTCGTCGCGGGCCATGGTTGACCGCACGCCGTCGGCCAGCGAGGTCAGGGTGAGCGGGACACACCCCGCGGCGATCAGTTCGTCCCCGCGGTGAATGGTCTCCTTCTGCACCATGACCAGCTGTGTCAGGCATGCGCGACGCTGCTCTTTGGAGACCGCCCAGCCGTCCACACCGCCGAAGTCCTCGGCGAGCCACCAGCGGTCACCAGGTGATATCGCGGTGATGGTGGCGAACGGAGCGATGCGCAATGACGCCAGGTACCGAGTGATGTCTGGTTCGCGAGCCAGCCTCGGCAGGACCGCTTTCAGGTACAGGTCACCCCGGTCAGTCGGCGTGCGGAGCACGGCGGACATGCTCCAGTGCTTGATTTGGCGGCTCGGACCGAGCCGCACGCGACCGGCAGCCTTGATCTCCCCGTCGATGTAGGACTCGGCTCGCTCGAACCAGCCGGGCCTGAACCAGTCGGAGGCGAGCGGCCGGGATCGCGCCGCCCTGCAGTCGAGTACCAGGCTCTGCCCGCTCACCGCGTCATGACCGTGCCACGCTAACCCATCGGCGCAGACCGGCCGCGCCCCACCCGCCGCCAGCAGTACCACCGTCGTGAAGTCCAACGGCTCCAGGACCACCGTGGTCAGCCCGAGTTCGCGACGAACGCGATCGGTGAGCTCGCTGTCCATCGGCGGCCACCTGACGTCGAACCGCATCCGCGGCAGCGCCGGATCGCCGGCGGCTATGTCACACAGCACGGCACCGTCCTGGTCGACGATTACCAGCACGGCTTCCACAGATTTGGGCGACATGATCAACCCTCCAAGGATCGACGGAGTTCACGGGAAAGCGCGCTGGCGTCGTTCATGACTTGCGCAATCGACGAATACTCCCATCGGCCGTACCGCCCGAGTGTAACGACACCGACCCGGTCGAGTGCGGCCCGCGTGGCGGCCACCGTACACCGGGCTTCCTCGGTGAACACCACGTAGGCGGGGACGGCCGTGATGACGTTCGAGTTTATGATCTCGTCCGCCGGGTCCAGCGCGCCGACCCGGCGGATGGCCGCCGCAACCTCCGCCGTCAGCGCGTTTGGGCACCTCCGCCAGCAGGCCCCATTCGCTCTCCATCGCGAATATGCCGAGTACGAGCCGTGGGAGCTGGCTGAGCAGGGACGCCGCCCGCGGCTCGGCATAGTCACGGATTGAGCGGAGTCTCGTTCGCGGGAGTAGTAGGGCTCTCGCGAAGGAGGCGAGTGCGATGGCGGGCACGAGGAGGGAGCCTGGCCTGCTGGAGGCGCAGGTCGAGGGCTATCGAGCATGGCTGGTGCGGCGAGGTTACACGTCTGGGACAGTCCGGAACATGCTCACCGACCTGGGCCGGGTCGGGCGCTGGCTGGAGGATACGCAGCTACGGGTCGACCAACTCGACGAGGAGCGGATGGCGGCGTTCCTCACTGCGCGGTGCCAGGCCGGCCAGCGATGGATCCCGGGACCGCGGGCGATCGCCGTCGCCGAGCACCTACTCGCCGGCGAACTCGGCGAGGCGCCCCAGCCGTGATCTCTTTGGGCCGTGACGCCGGGCACCATTGTTATCTGGGCTTGTCAAGCGAACATGCTGGTCAGCCGCATGAAGGTGTCGTGAAGCCGCGTCAGGCGAGCAGACCCCAGCATGCCGAGCATGGCCCGAACCAGCGCGAAGGTAGGCGAGCGCGTGGGGGAAGCGGTTGATCAGCGATGGGTCGTTGCGATGAGGCGTCGCAGTGCGGCCTGGGCGGGTGGGCCCCACGTGGGCTTGCCGCCTGGGCGGCCGTGGACGCCGGCTTCTCCGATGAGGATGCCGCTGAGGGCGCGGAGCACCGCCCATCCGCGGGCGCGGCGCAGGGTCGCGGCGTCCGGGGCCGGCTGGTAGGCGGCATGGAAGCGGTCGGCGGCGCCGTCCGGCAGCAGAATCCAGGCGGCGGCCAGGTCGCAAGCCGGGTCGCCCGCGAAGAGGTCGCCGAAGTCGATCACGCCGCAGAAAGTGCCGTTCGCGGTGAGGACGTTGGCCGGATGCAGGTCACCGTGGAGCCATAGCGCCGGACCGGCCCACTCGGGCGCGGCGACGGCGTCTTCCCAGACCGCGCGGACGGCGTCTGGGTCCGGGATCAGCCCCAGCTCAGTGACCGAGCCGAGGCTCTTGGCGAAACCCCCGGAGTAGTGGGCCAGCGGCCCCCCGCGGTCTCGGCCGGCGGGCGCCTCATCGGGGGCAGGTTGGTGGAGAGCCGTCAGGAAGGCGGCCAGGACCTCGGCCGCCTCCGCGGCGCGGGTGACGGGGACACGGTCGGCAGGCGCGCCCGGCACCCAGGTGGTGATGATCCAGGGGCGTGGAAACCGCGCGGAGGGCTCGCCGAGGCGCTGCGGGACGGGAACCGGCAGAGGAAGGCGCGGGGCCAGGGCGGGCAGCCAGGTGTGCTCCTTGCGCAGCAGGGCGTCCGCGTCCTGCGTCGCCCAGGGCAACCGGACGGCGAGGTCGTCGCCGAGCCTCCATAGCTGGTTGTCCCAGCCACGCGCGCCGAGACTCACCGGGTAATCGGCCAGGTCGGGGTGCTGCTCGCGCAGCAGATCCCGGACCAACTCCGCGCTGACCTCGATCTTGGTGTGAGTCATGCGGAGCAACACTAGCCGGATGGTGGCCCGTCCGTTCCTCCCGGTTCAAAGGCCTTCAGGTCAGAAGTCCCATTGAACTCCCCGCGTTTTCAGAGCTCACCAACCGAACTCGCGTGTGTTCCCGATGAAAGTCCCTCAGTCTGGCTGAACTCGCGGCGGACGTGCCGGTAAGAAACGTGCCGCCAGACCCAAACGAGTGTGTTTCCGCAGCTCAGCTGGGTGACCCGCATCGGAACGAGAACACAGGCTCCGGGCTCCGGTGAGCGGTCGATCAGCTTCTGCGCCGGGCCCATTCCTGGACGGCCGCGTGCTGCTGCCGCGCCGCGCGGTTCTCGAACTGGTCGAGACGACCGGGATGGCCCCCTTGGCCGGTCATGCCCTCGTAGAGATCGTGCTGCACGAGGGCCGCAACCGCATCGTGCGCCGTATGTTCGACCCGCTCGGCCACCCGGTGCTGCGCCTGGTGCGCACTTCCATCGGCCCGATCAAGCTGGGCGACCTGCGCGTGGGCCGGCACCGCAGGCTCAACCCGGGCGAGGTGGGCGCGCTGTTCAAGCTCGTCGAGCGCGAACCCAATCGCGGTTCTCGCGCACGACGGTGAACCCGGCCGATCGATAGAGCGCCACCGCGGCGTCGTTTCTGGACGGTGCCACGACGGCGACCGCGCTCGCACCCCGATCGGCGAGAGCCGCGCACGCGCCCAGCACGGCATCGCGCCCATAGCCGTGCCCGCGATGGTCCGGATGGGTGCCGACCGGCTCGAGCAGCCCGCACCTTCCCACGCCCGCGAACCATCCGGTCGCGGCGGCTGCGGGCTCCCCCGCGGGCGTGAGCACGAGCGCCTCCACGGCCAGCCCGCCCGCCGGCGACCGCTTCATCGTGCGCCAGCGCTCGACGGTGAACGTGGATCCCGCGAAGGCGGACCGCTGCACCAGCACCCGGTCGGCCGCACCGGCCTCACCGACCGGCTCGGCGCGGCTGGACACCGGCCGCGGGGTCCACGACATGACGAGCCAAGACTCCTCCTGCTCGAGCTCCCACCCGGGCACAGGCAGACCGTCGGACCAATCGTTGCCCGGCTCGAGCAGCTCCTCGGCATCGGCCGCGAGCGCCCCGAGATCGGCGCCGGGCGCGGCGGTAACGCGCAGCACGCGGCTGTCGAGGAAGCCGGCTGCCACCGGAACCACATCATCCATCCAAAGAAAAACGGCCGCGTCGTCGGACCGCAGATGCCACCCCACGTCTCCGGGATGGAGGCCGCCGCCCGGGGCATCGACTGGCGTCCACTCGCACAGCGCGCGCAGCGCCGGGCCGGTTTCGGGAGAGGTCAGGCGGTGCCTCGCGAGTGAGATCATGGACGGCAGATTAGCCAGCGCGCCACGGTGTCTCAAAAGCTTTTAACCAGCTGTCGAACCGCTCGACCGCCTCGGCGGCCGTCGACGCCGAGCACGAGTGGCCGTCAGGCTGGGTGGTGGAGCCGGACGGGAAGGGAGGCGGACTCGTGCGGAAGACACCGCGCGGTTGCCGCTCAAGTTCCCGAGGCAAAGAGCCGGCTCACGTTGTCGCCAGTGAGCGCGGTCGCAGTGACCTCATCACCACATAGCGCGTGGACGCGAAAACGCGTTGCCGTTGATGCTTCTCAAATCGTATGGTTTTGCGCTCGTGATTACAGTGGTGGAGCGAGTTCTGCCTGCCCGGCTGGGGACAGGATTCCGGTGGTTGCTGGCCTCGAGCTGGCTGACAAATCTCGGTGATGGGGCCGCGGCCGCGGCTGGACCACTGCTGATCGCGACGCTGACTCGCGACCCGCTGATGATTTCGCTGTCGGCCCTGGTGGGCTGGGCGCCGCCGCTGCTGTTCAGCCTGTATGCGGGCGTGCTGTCGGATCGGTACAACCGGCGCAGGATCGTGCTCGTCGCGAACGCGGTGCGGGCCGTGGTGCTGGCGGCGCTCGTCGCGCTCATGGTGACCGGCACCGTGACCGTGGCGACGGCGCTGGTGGCGCTCACGCTCAGGTCCATCGCCGAGGTGTTCGCCGACAACGCGACGGCCACGCTGACGCCCATGATGGTCAGCAAGGACGATCTCGTCATCGCCAACGCCCGCCTGGGCACGGGGTTCATCACGCTCAATCAGCTCGCCGGGCCGCCGATCGGCGCGGCACTGTTCGGCCTGGGCTTGACCTGGCCGTTCGCCGGCCAGCTGCTCCTGGTGGTGGCGGGGATCGTCCTGGTCTCCCGGATCACGTTGCCGCCGCACGGCCGACAGGCCGACGCCCCCAGGCTCAACACCGTACGGGAACTCATCGCCGGGTTCAGCTGGACCATCCAGCACGCGGCGGTCCGCACGCTGGCGCTCACCATTCTGATCTTCAACTTCACGTTCGGCGCGGCGTGGTCGGTTCTCGTCCTCTACACCCAGGAGCAGCTCGGCCTCGGCGCCATAGGCTTCGGCCTGATGACCACCATCGGCGGGATCGGCGGCTTGATCGGCACCGGCCTGTACGGAGCCATCACCCGCAGGGTGAGCCTCGGCGCCCTGATGCGGATCGGACTCATCATCGAAACGTTCACCCACCTGGGCCTGGCCCTGACCCATTCGCCGTGGGTCGCTGGGGGCATCTTCCTGGCCTTCGGCGCGCACGCGTTCATCTGGGGCACGACCTCGGTCACCGTCCGCCAGCGCGCGGTCCCGCGCGAACTGCAGGGCCGAGTGGGCAGCGTCAACACCGTCTGCGTCTACGCCGGTCTGGTGGTCGGCTCGTTGATCGGCGGTGTCGTGGCCACCCACCTCGGTGTCGCAGCGCCCTTCTGGTTCGCCTTCGCTGGTTCCGCGGTGTTCGTGGTGCTGCTGTGGCGGCAACTCATGCTCATCGCCCACGACGACTGAGATGTTCGGTTGATGTGAACGCTCGATCTGGTCGACGACACCGCGCCTCCGCGCCTGACCGTGGTGTTCACCAGCGGCTTCGACCCCATCGTGGACGATGTCTCATGTGCGGCGAAGACGAGCACCTGGCCTCCGGCGCCTGGGGCGGGCGGTCATGGTGCCGGTCGAGCAGATATCCGAGGTGAGAACATCCGGCCGGCTGGCGTAGGCGGCGTCGGATCGGATACCGGGGGGAACCGCTTGATCGGCAGGCGAGCCCAGCTCGGAGCCGGCATCTACTCGAGGACCCGCACGTGGTGATCCAGGGCGACCGGGTGCTGCACCTGCTCTATCGAGTCCGCCGCTAGCGAGTGCCCGCCCGGCAGGCGCGCAGCGGGACGGAGGTCAGGTGAAGTTGGCCAGGATCGTGGCGAAGTCGAGCATCTGACCAACCGACCGCCGGCCGGTCTCCACGGTCCCCGCCGCCCTGACCTCGCCGTAGAGCGCCGCCACGTGTTGCACCACGGCCTTGCGCACTCCCGCCGCGTCCCGTTTGACCAGGGCGGCCAGCATGGCCTGGTGGTGCGGGTCGAAGCGCTCGTCGGCGTGCTGGAGCGCCAGGGTGTGCGCGCGGAACTCGGCCATCTGCGGCACCAGCGCCAGGTAGACCTGGAGCAGCAGGTTGTTGTGCGCCGCCCGGATCAGGCTCTCGTGGACCTGCTCGTCGGTGCGCACCAGCACGGCCAGATCGCCCTTGCGTCGCGCGGCCTCGTGCTCGCGGCAGCGCGCCGCCACCTCGTCGATGTCCGCCTGGGTGGCGCGCACGCAGGCCAGCCCGGACGCGGCCAGTTCCAGCCCGATCCGGACCTCCAGCACCTCGGCGATGGCCGGCCCCTGGGTGGCGCTCCAATGGACGAACTGCGGGGTCGGCTCCGGCTCCGTGCGGTGCCGGACGTACGTGCCGCGCCCCCGGACGACCTCGACCACGCCCAGCGTGTGCAGCTTGCGGATGGCCTCGCGCAGCGAGCTGCGGCCGACCTGGAGCTGGCGGGCCAGCTCGGGCTCGGAAGGCAGCCGGTCGCCCGGTCGCAGGGCGCCGGAGTCGATCTCGGCCAGCAACTGCTCGGCGATGACGTCGGGCAAGGGGGTGCGAGCGAGCGGCTCGTACCGAACGGGGACACGTGTCTGCTCGGAGCTCACCAGGATATTCTGCCACACCCGTTGACTGATGTCAGACAGCAGACTACGTTGCCGGACTAACGCGGAGGAGGGTGATCTCGTTGATCAAGGTAGGTGTCCGCTTCCCCCCGGCCACCCGGGCGGACCAGATCGCCGAGGAGGTGCGGCGCGCCGAGCGCTACGGGTTCGACGTCGCCTGGATCGCCGACTCGCAACTGCTGTGGCGCGACGTGTACGCGGCCATGGCCGTGGCCGCCACCAGGACCGAGCGCATCGGGCTGGCCACCGCTGTGACGAACGTCGTCACCCGGCACCCGACCGTGGTGGCCTCGGGCATCAACACGGTGGCGGAGCTGGCGCCGGGCCGCGTCATCCTGGGCGTGGGCACCGGCGACAGCTCGGTGAAGCCCATGGGCATCCGCCCGTCGAAGCGGGCCGAGCTCCAGGCGGCCATCGAGCAGATCCGCGCGCTGCTGGGCGGCGGGGAGTGGGAGTACGGCGAGCGGCGGCTGCGCCTGCGCGACGCCGGCGGCCCGGTGCCCGTGCACATCGCCGCGAGCGGCCCGCGCACGCTGGAACTGGCCGGAGAGATCGCCGACGGCGTGGTCACGCTGGCAGGCATCTCGCCCGAGACGCTCGGCCAGACGACGAAGGCCGTGCGCAAGGGCCTGGACGGGTCAGAGCGGCCCTTCGAGTTCACGGCCGGCGCGTTCTGCAAGGTCACCGACGACCTCGAGCGCGACGCGGCCGTGCTCAAGCCGATCTGCCTGCACATGGCCACCATCGGCGGGCAGGACTTCCTGCGCATCGCCGGCATCGAGCTGGCGCCGCCGCCGCACGTGCCCGAGGTCTACCCGGACATGGTGCACGCCGAGGACTGGGAGCTGGCCATCCGGCACGCCTCCAAGTGGGTCACCGACGAGATGGCGGTCCGGTTCGCGCGGACGTTCTGCCTGTTCGGCACCGTGGACGACATCGTGGAGCGCGCCAGGCGGGCGGTCGAGCTGGGCGTGACCGGCTTCTACCTGCGGCACGTCGGCAACTACACGCTGCCGAGCGAGCTGATCGAGAGCTTCGGCGGCGATGTGCTCCCGCGTCTGCGAGAGCTCTCGTGACCGGCGAGTATGTCGTGGACGTGCTGGCCGCCCTGGCCCGCGTCCCCTCCGCCGTGCCTCTGGGCGCGGAGACGCTTATCGCCCCCGACCACCCCACGCTCGTGCGCTACGTTCAGGACCACCTGCGCCCGGCGTTCCTGGCGACGGGCGCGACGGACGTCATCGACCTGCCGGCCAACCAGTTCGCCGTGCGGTTCGGCGACGGCGACGGCCCCACGCTGGCGCTCATGGCCTACACGCCGACCCAGCACCACAACCTCATGCCCGACCCCTGGTCCGGCCGCATCCGCACGCCCGTCGAGCTGGGCGTGGACGAGCCGTGCCTGTTCGGCCAGGGCGTCTCGCAGAACAAGGCGCACCAGGCGTGCCTGCTGGACCTCGCCCGGTGGATCGCCTCCGAGCGGGTCGAGTTGCACGGCACGCTGCTGCTGTGCGTCAACAACGAGGGCCGCAGCAGCCACGACTGCTCCCGCGCCATCCTCGACGCCCTCCCGCGCCGCCCTGACCTGGTGATCCAGCTCTTCTGCACCGGGTTCGAGGTGTCGGTCGGCAACCGGGGCCGGGTGGACGTGATCGTCGAGGTCCAGGGCACCGCCGCGCATTCGTCCAACCCGCCGGACGGGGGCAGGGTCATCGACGTCGTCGCGGACGTGGTCGTCAGGCTTCGCGAGCTCGACGCGGTCGTACGGGCCCGCGCCGAGCATCCCGAGCTCGGCCGCGAGCAGGTCGTGCCGTACCTGGTCAGCTACGAGCCGCTGGCGCCGCACACGCTTCCCGCGTCGGCGCGGATCACCGTGGACCGGCGGCTGCTGCCTGGCACCGATCCGGCGAAGGCCGCCGAGGAGATCGCCGCGGCGCTGGAGGGGCTGGAAGGCTGCGAGGTCAGGCCTGGTGTCACGATGTTGCCGGCCTATCTGCCGCCCGAGCGCCGCGAGGTGCTGGGTTCGCTCGACGCCGCGATCCGGGAGCGCCTCGGCGAGTCCCGGCACGGCGTCTACGGGGGTTCTTTCGACGCGGGAGGGCCGTATGAGCGCGGCATCCCCACCGTCATGTTCGGGGTACCCGCCGAGGGCGATCTCCTCGGCGACGACTTCGTACGGCTGTCCGCCGTACGCGACGAGGCCGCCGTGCTTCGTGACACCGTCACCCGGTTCCTGAGGAAGTAACCGCCATGGCACAACCGTCCAGCTCCACCCGAGTCGTCCTCGCCAGCCTGGCCGGGACCACGATCGAGTGGTACGAGTTCTTCATCTACGGCACCGCCGCTGTGCTGGTGTTCGACAAGCTCTTCTTCCCCAGCTTCGACGACCTTGTCGGCACTCTGCTCTCGCTGTCGACGTTCGCCCTGGCGTTCGTGGCCAGACCCATCGGCGGCGCGCTGTTCGGGCACTTCGGCGACCGGCTCGGCCGCAAGTCCATGCTCGTCGTCACCCTCTGCCTGATGGGCGGCGCCACGCTGTGCATCGGCCTGCTGCCGACGTACGAGACAGTCGGCGTGGCCGCCCCGATCCTGCTGGTGCTGCTGCGCGTCGTACAGGGCCTGTCGCTGGGCGGCGAGTACGGCGGCGCGGTGCTGATGAGCGTCGAGCACGCCGCCCGCGGCCGGCGCGGCTTCTTCGGCGCCCTGGTCAACACCGGCGCCGCCTGGGGCCTGCTGCTCGCCAATCTGGTGTTCCTGGTCACCTCGCAGCTGTCCGACGACGCGTTTCTCGCCTGGGGCTGGCGGGTGCCGTTCCTGCTGAGCGCGGTGCTGGTCGCGCTGGGCCTGATCATCCGGCTCAAGCTGGCCGAGAGCCCCGACTTCCAGGAGGTCAGGGATCGCGGAGAGGTCAGGAAGACCCCCATCGTGGAGGTGCTGTCGAAGCACTGGCCGCGGGTGTTGCTGATGTGCCTGGCCTACATCCCGGCAGGCGTCACCTTCTACATCGCGACCGTCTACTCGCTGAGCTACGGCGAGAAGAAGCTGGGCATGGACCGCGACATGATCCTGCAGCTCGTGCTGCTGGTCAACGTGTTCACCATCGCCGCCATCCCGTTCTTCGGGTGGCTGTCGGACCGGGTGGACCGCAAGCGAATCTTCTGGGTCAGCATCGTGGCGATGGCGGCGCTGCCGTACGTATGGTTCTCCCTCTTCCAGAGCGGCTCGTTCGGGCTGATGCTGCTCGGCTTCGTGGTGCTGTTCATCCCGTACGCCGCCAACTACGGCACCATGCCGACGTTCTTCGCCCACGTCTTCCCGCCGGCCGTGCGCTACACGGGCATGTCGGTCGGCTACACGCTCGGCACGGTGTTCGGCAGCGGCCTGGCCCCGATCATCGCCACCTGGCTGTACGACGGCACCGGCTCCTGGCTCGCGATCGCCCTCTACATGACCGCGGCGGGCGTCGCGGGGACCGTGGCCGCGCTGTTCCTGACCGAGCGGGCCGGCTCCGAACAGGCGGAAGAGCGGGTGCCGGCGTGACGGAGTTCCTCAGCGCCGCCGACCTGCGGCAGGCCACCGAGCTGAAGGCCGCCCACCCGGAGGCCACGCTGCTCGCCGGCGGCACGGACGTCATGGTCGGGCTGAACTTCGGGCACCGCTCCGCGTCCACGCTGATCGACATCTCCCGGGTACCGGAACTGCGGGAGTGGTCGCGCGACGGCGACACGATCACACTCGGTGCGGGCGTGCCGTACACACGGATCGTCGAGGAGCTCGGTGGCGAGCTGCCGGGCCTCGCGCGAGCCGCGCGCACGATCGGCTCCGCGCAGATCCGCAACCGGGCGACCGTGGGCGGCAACCTCGGCACCGCCTCGCCCGCCGGCGACGCGCTGCCGCCGCTGCTGTCAGCCCGCGCCTCGGTCGAGGTCGCCTCGGTGCGGGGCACGCGCTCGGTCCCGGCCCGGGAGTTCTTCGTCGGTCCCGGGCGCTCGGTGCTGGCCGGGGACGAGATCGTGACGGCGGTGCGGGTGCCGGTGGCCGCGGGCGCGGAGCAGTTCGCCAAGCTCGGGCCGCGCAACGCCATGGTGATCGCCGTCGCGTCTGTGGCGCTCACGCTGGATCCGGGCCGCCGCCGCGTCGGGTGCTCCGTCGGCTCGGCGGCCCCGACACCGGTCGCCGCGGCCGAGGCCGAGGAGTTCGCCGCCGCCGAGCTGGACTGGGAGGGCGGCGAGCTGCCCTCGCCGGTCCTCACCCGATTCGGCGAGCTCGTGGCCCGGGCCACCGCACCCATCGACGACGTACGCGGCAGCGCCGGTTACCGCAGGCACGCCGTCGCCGTACTGGCCCGGCGCACGCTGACGTGGGCCTGGCAGGAACAGTGGAGGAGCTGAACAGGTGAAGGTCGATCTGCGGGTGAACGGGGTTCCCAGGAGCCTCGACGGGGTGGAGGCCGGTGAGAGCCTGCTCTGGCTGCTGCGCGAGCGGGTGGGGCTGCCCGGCTCCAAGAACGCCTGTGAGCAGGGTGAATGCGGCTCGTGCACGGTCTACCTCGACGGGACGCCGGTGTGCGCCTGCCTCGTCGCCGCCGGGCAGGCGCGGGGCTCGGCGGTGGTGACCGTCGAGGGGTTGGCCGATGGGGACGAGGTCCATCCGGTGCAGCAGGCGTTCGTGGACGCGGGCGCAGTGCAGTGCGGGTTCTGCACGCCGGGCCTGCTGGTCGCCGTGCACGACCTGCTGGCTCGGTGCGACGACCCGGACGAGCCCGAGATCCGCGAGGCCCTGGCCGGCAACCTGTGCCGCTGCACCGGTTACGAGAAGATCTTCGAGGCCGTACGGCTGGCCGCGGGGCGGTCGCGATGACCATGACTCTCTCCGTCGCGGCGGACGGCGTGGGCGCCTCGGCCCGCCGCCCCGACGCGCTGTCCAAGGTGCGCGGCGACTTCGCGTACTCCTCCGACCTGTGGCACGACGAGATGGTGTGGGGAGCGACCGTCCGCAGCCCGCATCCGCACGCGCGCGTCGTATCCGTGGACGCGTCCGCGGCGCTCGCGCTGCCCGGCGTGCACGCGGTGCTCACCGCCGCCGACGTGCCGGGCGTCAACCGGTACGGGCTGGAGAAGCGTGACCAGCCGGTGCTGGCCGAGGACGTGGTGCGCTACGCCGGCGAGCC